>NZ_CP009227.1:1504481-1805378 GCF_000775995.1 Treponema sp. OMZ 838
CAGAATCGGTTAAGCCCTTTCCCAGTTTTTGACATATTCTTCCAGCTCATCAAGCATTGTAAGAATGACCGACTTGTTTTTTTCAGAATACGTTTCAGCCTCTTTTTCCAGCTTTTTAAAAAACGGAAGTAATGGGGTTAGCTTTGCTATAGGAACCTTGGTCGGATGGTACTTTATCAACACACTTCCGGTAACGGGATTATGTTCAATCTCTTTGATGATTGATGAAAGCGCCGGAGCTTTCAAGATGGATAATGCCCGCTCGGTGATTGCGGTGTCCTTAAAGACAGGCGCCCGCAGCCGTATGCGGCCGGGGAAAAAGCCGGTAATCATCTTGCCTCCTTTAACAGCTTTTGCATGGATTCGATACTGACGGCAATGGTCAGTGAATTATGCAGTGTCGCCGCGAGGGCGGGCGGGATAAGACCGAATATACCGGCAAACAAGAGCAGTGAATTGCCGCCGATAATCAGCTTATTGTTTTTATCTATCCGTGACAGGGTTTTTTGACCGAGCTTCCGTACCGTAATTAAGCCGGAAAGTCCGTCTTCGGCCAGTACAATATCGGCGGTGTCTCCTGCAATTGATGAACAGTTATCCATTGCAATGCCGACATCCGCGGCGGAAAGTGCGGGTGCATCGTTGATTCCGTCACCGATCATAATCACCTTATGTCCGGCATCTCGTGCTTCCTGCACATACCGCACCTTATCTTCCGGCAGCGTCTGCGCATGATATTCCGTGATACCGGCCTGAGCTGCAACCTTCGCCGCCGCTTGTTCGGCATCTCCTGTAATCATAACGCAATTACGCACACCCAAGTGTTTCAGCTCAGAGACGGTTTCTGCGGTACCTTCCCGGGCGGGGTCTCCAATAGTCAAAATACCGGCAAGCTGTCCGTCAACCGCCAAGTAGAGTAAGGAATAGCCTGATTTTTCTGCGGATTTCTGCACCCGAGCTATCGCTTTAGTGGTTGGAATTTTTTCATCTTCAAAAATAAAATGAGCGCTTCCGATACAGAGCCGTTTGCCCTCTAACGAAGAAGCAATGCCGTGTGCGACAATGTATTCAACCTTCGCATGGCGTTCGGGATGTACAAGATTTTGGTCTTGGGCGGCTTGTACAACGGCTCTTCCCAGCGGATGCGGAAAATGTTCTTCAAGACATGCCGCGAGCCGCAACACTTCATCCTTTGTGAAGGAGCCGAACGGATGCACTTCGGCTAAGACCGGTTCCGCATAGGTAAGGGTTCCCGTTTTATCGAAAATGACGGTATCGGCAAGCGCCGCCGCTTCCAAATACTTTCCGCCTTTTATCGAAATACCGTGCTCCGCCGCTTCCTTCATTGCGGAAAGAACGGCAATCGGTGCGGCAAGCTTCATCGCGCAGGAATAATCGACCATCAATGTTGAAATCGTTTTGGTGATATCCCGTGTAAATAAGTACGTTAAACCGGTCAGCAAAAAATTGAAGGGGACTACTTTTTCCGCTATCAACTCCGACCGTTTTTGAGCGGCGGCTTTTAAAGATTGAGAGCGGTCGATCATCGCGATGATATTGTTCACTTTTGTTTCAGACCCGACCGTGCGTACACGGACGTACAGTTCACCTTCCAAAAGGATGGTGCCTGCAAAGACGGTAGCGCCGCTTTTTTTTTCTACCGGCAGGGATTCTCCGGTAATGCTCGCTTGGTTTACGAGCCCTTCACCGTTTTCAATATTCCCGTCTGCGGGGATTTGGCTGCCGGCACGGACAACAATAAGATCGTCTTTTTTAAGCGCAGAAGGTGGGAGCGTCCGTTCTTGATCACCTTCGATAAGATGTACCGGCTCGTTTGAAATCAAAAGCGTTTGTGCCAGATTATTGTACGATTGCCGGCGGGTCAGTTCTTCAATTTCTTCTCCCATATCGAGCAGCGTTGCCACAAAACGAGCAGTCTGCGCCTTACCGTCCAGAACGGCAACGGTCAGGGCTGTTGCATCGAGTAAATCCGTACTAAAGAATTTTCCTGCAAAAATAGACTGCGCCGCTTTCATAATGCGCGGGACAATCCTTTTGTAGAGCAACAGATTACGTACCGGCATCGGGAGAAGCGATCGTACGGTAACGTCAAAGAGGGTGGATGCGAGTACATCGAAGATGCTTTCGGGTGCAGGAATTTTTGCAACTGAAGCGAGCAGGCTTTCATCGGACAAGTATTTATCGGAGAGGACTCGGAATAAGGCGAGCACCTCAGCTTCCGAAAGTGTCTTTACGTCATAATAAACCAGAAAGGATGCGACTTTGGGGTTAACTTGAATGTCGGTTATGCCGTCTTGTACCGCGATGAGCGTCTGCGCAAGAATAGCTTGCCGCGGCGAAATTTCAACCGCATTGTAGTGCAGTCTTATTCTGCCGGGCAGGGAGTGTTTAACGGTTACGTTCATTGATAATATTGATAAAAAGTTCTTATGCGTTTTGTGATTGGTTGTATGCAGCTTCGGCCGCGATATCCTGTGCGTCCTCTTTCACCGCTTCCATAAAGGCAACCGCTTCCTGCTTGAGCTGCAAGCCCTTTTCCGTAACAGCTACACAGGCCTTGCGGAATGCCGGAGTCCGAATGAGAGCCGCTGCGGCAAATCCTGCTGCAACGCCCACGCCGAATGCAACCCATTTATTTGAAAACATATGGTACCTCGCTTATTGTCATACTTAACATCCGCCGTCAATTTTGCTGGCGAAACATTCGTGTGTGGAACAATAACAGTTTTTGATAAAAAACGCAATAAGATGTGTTTGTTCTAGCATATAGAACGTTATTTTGTTATTCTTGACACGGAATAGCAATATATGATAGTATGCCGCTCGTCAACTTTCCCCGGTTGTGTAATGGTAGCACCGCAGATTCTGGTTCTGCTTGTGGGGGTTCGAATCCTCCCTGGGGAATCTCCGAAAACCTCTAAAAATGATTATTTTTAGAGGTTTTCGCTTAGTAGAGCAATTGATGCTCTGTTTGGGTCCCTTCGTCTATCGGTTAGGACATGAGATTCTCAATCTTAAAAGACGGGTTCGATTCCCGTAGGGACCGTCCCTCATTTTATCTGTACCGTTCCGTTATATATGCAAACCCCATCATTTTTTCTATAATACTTTTATGAAAAAGTTTACCGGTTTATCTGTATGCGACGGTCTCGTTGCATGCCGGCTTGTGTGTATTCCTGAAAATGTTATACAGGCAGCACCCGCCTACGCAATTACCGCTCAAAATATTCAACATGAACAAGAACGGCTGCGAATTGCCGTACAAGCTGCTCAAGAGGGGCTGAGACTGGCGCTTGCCGAATATCGAACGGCAGATACCCACGTGAAATCTCCCGAACAGGCTATTTTAGAAACCCATCAGACAATGCTCGCCGACGAAGAGTTTATGCGCGGCATTTATACGGAAATAGAAACTTCGCTGATGAATGCCGAAGCGGTGCTTAAACGGAAATTGGATGAAGTTACCGCTATGCTGACTGCTTCTGGCGACAACTATCTTTGCGAGCGAGCGGTTGATATTCAAGATGCGTACGAACCGGTTTTTTCTTATTTAAATCCCCGGCATAAGCAGACCACTTCTCGGTTTGCCGGTGTACCGCAGGGTTCCCTGCTTGCGGCACGGGTGTTTAAACCGTCAGAAGCGCTCGAAATAAAAAAGCTTGCCCCCTGCGGAATTATTATGGAAGAAGGGGGCGCTACCAGTCATATTGCGATTATGGCACGAGCGTGGAACATTCCGACACTGATTGCCGTTCAAGGACTTATGGCCGAGGCAAAAAGCGGAATGTATGCCGTGCTGGATGCCACGAAGGGAACGCTGACCTTGGAACCCAATGCGGAAACTATCGCTCAAATAAAATCTGCCGGTAGTGAACACATTGAGGTAACCGAAGAAGAACGGGACTATACGCTGGTGTATACGCAAGACGGTACTCCCGTACATTTGAGTGCAAACATTGTGCTTACGGAAGAATCGGCGTTGCCGGCTGTGCAGAACACTGCCGGAATCGGACTCTTCCGGTCTGAGTTCTTGTTTTTAGGAACCCAAGATATTCCTGATGAAGAACATCAGTACACATCGTACCATACGGTGTTGGAACGGATGGGATCAAAGCCGGTGGTAATCCGTACCTTTGACGCCGGCGCCGATAAGATGCTGAAAGAGCAGGAAAATCGTCTGGAGCGAAATGCACTCCTCGGCTGGCGGGGAATCCGGTATTGCTTGGATCGTCCCGAAATTTTTAAGCATCAGCTGCGGGCACTGTTGCGGGCAGGTTGTATCGGCAATCTGCATATACTCATTCCGATGATCTCCTGTAAAAAAGAAATCACCGCCGTGCGGAATTTAATCAAAGAGATTGAGCAAGAGTGTGAACAAAATCGAATACCGTATAAGAAAGATATTCCGATTGGCATTATGATCGAAGTGCCTTCCGCCGCAATCGCTGCCGACCTCTATGCTCCGGCGGTGGACTTTTTCTCTATCGGCACCAATGATCTTATTCAATACACAATGGCGGCGGATCGAGAAAACCAAACCGTCGCACATTTAGCCGACTGTTTTCAGCCCGCAGTGCTGCGGCTTATCCGGCACGTTATTGAGACGGAGCCGCTCCTGCACCGCACCGGTGATTTGCGCGGCGGATTTGTGTCTATGTGTGGGGAGATGGCTTCCGATACGGAGGCTGTTCCGCTCTTACTTGGGATGGGTTTGCGGCGGTTCAGCATGGCAGCGCAAAAAATCCCTGAGATTGCGCAGCGGATCGAATCTATCCGGATTTCCGATGCAGAGGCTCTCTGTAAAGCCGTCAGTCTGCTGGGCACCGCTGAAGAAATACGTCGGGAAACAATGAAACGCTTCCCGCTGTAGGCTTTCATGGTTTAACTGCTGTAGCTTTTATCAAGCAATATACGTCGATGTACGGAAATCAGTTTTGAAATTTTTGCTTGCATTTCGGGGACGCTGTGCGTTCTGCTTCGTGCACAAAGCTTAGCGGGATTGCCGCAGATAAGGCACGGACGGGAGGAAAGTCCCAGTTCCGATGCGGAAAGCTTTTGTTCAAACGCCGAAAAAACGTCGAAGTCCCACAATATACCGATCGGATGCGTGCGTTCCAATGCTACCGTTTGCCGTTTGACTGTTTCTGCGTGCGCGTTAAGCAGCCAAAATGCAGTGCATCCTGCAGGCGCTCGGTCTTCGTAATGTGCCGCGATGAGCGGTGTTTGCACAGAACCCGCGCCGGACGGTTTCTCGTCCGTGTACGGCTGCTCCTGCACAAGCCGGTCTAAAAATACTCGGCAGCCTTCATCGAAGACTGCCTCAAGGAAGCGGTTATTCTTTATCGGTCCCGGAATCACGAGCGAGAACATCACTACTGTTTTATTTACAGGCAGCGTTTGATTCGGTGTTTCTTCCGGCAGGGAGCTCCCCAATCGATGTTCGCTTTCCGTCTCCGCAAGCCGGAATAACCGTGCTTGCTGTTCCCGCCGGGCACCCCGCAAGGCTGCCATATCCTGTACGGTCTGCGGAATGCCTTCGGTAAAAATGTTCACGATAAGATGCTTACCATAGAAGCGAGAACAGAATACTGCCGATAACCAGCACGATACCGCCGCCGAGACGGGATGAAAGCTGCGCATAGGCCATTAAGCCCATTCGCTTTGAGGCGCCGAGTACCGCCAAGTCGCCCGAACCGCCGCGGTTCGCCATACAAAGCCCTGCGGTAATGGCAGAATCAATCGGATAGAAGCCGACCAGATGGCCCGTTACTGCGGAACCGAGAATAGCGCCGACAACAATTAAAAAGGCGATAACGACATTCCCAAAGGTGATTGCATCCAGCAATTCTTTCAAGCTGGTATCAGCACCGACCCCTACCATAATAATCAAAATGAGGGTACCGGTAAAAAAGCTTTGCAGTTTTTTTGCACCGGTGCGCAGTCCTTCCGGGATGATGCCTAATGCACTCACCAATGCGACGAACAAAATCATGTATGCAAAGGGGTGAATAGCAACACCGAAGATTTTCGGCAATAGTACTTTTCCGAATAACCGTCCAAGCGCATAAAAGCCTCCCGATAAAATAAGACCGCCGCCGACCTGTGCAAGCGTTGCAGAGGTCTTCCCGCTTTCAGACTTAATTTCCTTGTGTTTGCGCATCAATACGGTGCCGTCGCCTGTCCATGACGGCTTTTTCTCTCCGATTTTACCGAGTACTGCGGCGGTTATAATGGCAAATATATTGGCAATCGTCAGTACGGCAATAGCAAAGGCATAGTATTCTGCCTTGGGTTGTCCGGTTACTTGCTCGTAAATCTGGCTTAACGGAACTGCACCGCCGCCGTTACCGCCACCCATAATCGGCAATACATACTTCAATATTGTCAGTGAAGGTGAAACACCAAAAAGCAGCCCCCCCAGAACCCCGAGGACGGCGGCTCCGATAAGCCCACCCAATATCGCCGGGATATAGCCCGCAAAAGATTTGAGCAGAATATTCCGTTCCAAACTTAAAATAGAGCCGGTGATCAGCACGGCAATAAAGAATGAGAGGAAATCCTGATCATCCATAACAGTATTCATGGATTTAAGATATGCTTCCGGTATAAGGTTAAAATAGACCAGCACCGCTGTACCGATAAAGGCAAGCACAATGCCACCGCCGATATAGGTATTCCAGAGCGGAATGCGTTCGCCTATTTCATAGAATACCAGACCGATTGCGAACATTAACGCGAATGAACCGAGTAAATCTTTCGACAGACCACCGGTATAGGCAGCGACCAAAATAACGGCAACCGTTACAAGCGCAACATACCACGGCATACCGAAAAATTCCAATGATTTTTTTTCGCTCATTGTCAAATCTCCTTCTTATAAGAACCTCTCAAATCTGCGTTGAGCCGCGTTTGAAAGAAGCCTTTCTCACAATATCGGCGGATATCTCTCCAAAATCAGGTTAGATTGTGAGAGATGTACCGATATTTTTCATGCGCCGGCAAGACCCCTGCAGAATAGCACTGCGGCAAAAATATCAGCCGAACCTCCCGGACTGATATGCCGCTCGATGCAGTAGGCGTCAAGGGATTCAACCGCAGCGTAGAGCGCAGCTCCGGTAACGCCTGATGCAACGATAGAAGCGCAGCGGATCTGCAGATCGCGCAATGCGGCAGAACCTGCCCGAAACAGCACGTTGGTATCCTCGTTTTCCGCAATGATATGGAGCAGCGTGTAGAGATACGCATCCCGCTGCGTCAGATGGGTAAGTCCGGCAAGGTACGCTACGTTCCGTTGTACCAATGGCAGCCCCGCTTCCGCCTCACCGCGGATTCCTTTGCAGCCGTACTGCAAAAAAACCTGCTCGCCGTGCGTCAGTGTCCGCTTTGCGCTCACCCCGGCCATATCCTCGCTGCATAAACCGGCTGCAAGAACCCGCACCTGAGCGCACAACGTTTCCGTCAGTTCCACTACGCTGCGGATACCGCCAAGCTGTGTAGCACCCGACAGCAAACCCGCCGCTCCTAAAAGATATGCAAAAATAAAGATGGCTCCTTTATGCGTATTGACGCCATGCGTTTCAGCAAACATTGCTTTTTCAAGCGCGATCCCCGCCGTCCGAAGCCGTTTCCGTATCGCAGCGGCTATCGGTTGAGCCGAAGCGGCGGACGTATAGCCGATACGCGCGCATTCGTAAAACCCCTGCTGCAACGCCGCGGCGCTTCTGACAAGGGTGGTAAAGTCCATATCCGAATGCGCACCTTGCGAAACGGGATCGACCAAACCGGGCTTCGGAAACAGCGCCGCTTCATCCAACAGCGCCTTCACCGCAAGGGCGGCAAGTTCTTTGCAAACTCTATCAGCCTTCTCACCCCTATCGGCCGCTGCACCTTCCGCAGTATCACCCTTATTTACTAAACTCAAAAGGTTTTGTCTTTCTGATAACGTCGAGCACGGTACCGTCGCGGTATTCTACCACTGCAACAACCTTTTCATCAAAATGAACCGGTTCCGGCGCACCTGAAATGCGATACGCCTTGTCGCGCAGCGCTTCGATAGTAGTAATCGGTAGCCCGCTGTCTTTCATCGCATCGATTAAGTCGGTACGGCGCGGGTTAATCGCAATGCCTTCCTCCGTAATCAGCACGTCAATCGTTTCACCGGGCGTAGTTACAGTGGTAACCTTATCAATAACCACCGGAATGCGCGAGCGGATAAGCGGCGTAATGATGATGCTGACCTTTGCTCCTGCCGCCGCGTCGGGATGACCGCCGGGGGCGCCTCGCACAACGCCGTCCGAGCCGACAATTACGTTGACGTTAAAGTCGGTATCAATTTCCAAGGCGCCGAGTACCGCAAAATCAAGCATATTCACGAATGCACCCTTGTTAAAAGGATTGGCATACTGCGACGTAGAAATTTCAAAATGTCCGGGGCTGTCGATAACAGATTCTGCCGACGGAAGGTCAAAGTCCTGCGCATCGACTACGCACTTGATCAATCCGTCATGAAGCAGCTGCACAATCGGCGCTGTAATGCCGCCGATGGCAAAGCTCATCTTGTAGTTCTTTTCCGCCATGTACTGTTTGAGGCAGCGGACAACCGCCAACGCAGCACCGCCTGCTCCGGCTTGGAACGAAAAGCCGTCTTTGAAATTCGGACAGTGTGCGATAAACCGCGCCGCATAGTCGGCCATCATCAGCTCTTTGGGATTATCCGTGTAGCGGACTTCCTTGCTGGCTATTTTTGCAGGATTTCCAATTTCATCCACAACCGCAACAATATCGACATCGATTGCCTGAATAGCAGGCGGGAAATTCGGAAAGGGTACCAACGTGTCCGTAACGACAACCACCTTATCCGCATATTGCGCGTCGACCATCGCATACGAAAGAACACCGCAATCCGACTTACCGCCCTTTCCGCGCGCATTTCCCATGCAGTCCGCACTGGGCGCTCCGATAAACGCAACGTCAATATGAATATCACCGGCTTCTATCGCTCTCACCCGTCCACCGTGGCTTCTAATGTACACCACATCGCGGAAAAGCCCGTGCGAAATTGCTTCGCCGATTTTACCGCGTACACCGCTCGATGAAAGACCGGTGACGGTGCCGTCTTCAATATAAGGGAGCAGCGCATCGTGTGCCTCTCCCAGCGAGCTTGCATAAATCGTAATATCTTTGATGCCCAGTTCACCGATTGCCTGCACAACCTTGTTCACCACATAATCGCCGTTTCTAAAATGATGATGGAATGAAATACTCATTCCGTTTTTCAGACCAGCCCGTTTAACCGCTTCTTTTAGATCGTGCACAACCTTATCTTCGGGAGATGAGGTGAGTTTTGCGTATCCTTTCCGGGCAACTCGCTGAAAATTCGTGCCGTCAAAGTGATAGGCACCTTGATATGCTTGTTTTCCGTTTGAAAGTATATTGTCGGGAATGTCCCGTCCGGCTTGATTTTTCATAATCACAACGCTCCTTTATACACACCGGAGGCTTTCGCATAGTTGATTGTCCGCTGTGCTCCCTCAAGTAATGCAATATCAACCATCTTCCCGTCAATGGTAAAGACACCAATTCCTTTCTTCTTATTTTCTTCCAGCTGAACGATGATTTTTTCCGCATGGCTAATCTCTTTTTCAGTCGGTGTATACAGCTCATGCACCGGTGCAATCTGCTTGGGGCTGATCAACGATTTGCCGTCAAAGCCCATCTGCTTAATCAGCGCGACTTCCCGTTTAAAGCCTTCGATATTATCTACATCGAGGTAGGCCGTATCGAAGCATTGAATGCCCGCAGCCCGCGCCGCAATCACCAGTTGAGACCGAGCTCCCAACAGCTCTACCCCGGAATCCGACTTTACCGTGTGCAGATTGCGGATATAGTCCCCTGCACCGAGTGCAATACCCATCATCCGCTCCGAAGCCTCGCAGATCGCAAGCGCATTGATCACTCCGCGCGGGGATTCAATGGCTGCCATCAGTAAGGTTGAACCTTCTGCCCGTCCGTATTCTTTCTCTGCAGCACTTACTAATTCGGCAACATGCAGCACATCGTCCCGTGTTTCGCATTTCGGAATACGGATCGTGTCCGCCCCCGCTGCGACGCATACCCGTATATCTTCTTTATAATGCGGCGTGTCGAGTCCGTTGATGCGCACCACTTTTTCGCAGCCCTGATAATCGATTGACGTCAGCGCATGGTACAGTGAAAAACGGGCGGAATCCTTTTCCCGCTCGGCTACCGCATCCTCAAGGTCGAACATCAAGCTGTCTGATCGGTAAATATACGCATCCTTCAGCAAAGACGGGCGCTGCGCATTCAAAAACATCATCGTCCGCCGTATCCTGTTCTTTTTCGTGTTATTCGGTTCCATATATTCTATCCTCCGCAAGGCGTCTTGCTACTTGCCCCATTTTTCGGGCACCAGCTTATCGGCAGCGCGATGTAACACCGTTTCAAGCCGCGCCTCAAGCGTACAGTCCAGTGCTCCCTTGTCGATGACGCGGATTTCACCGCGCTGAACCCCCATCCGTTGTAAGGCATCCATTATCAACTGACGTATATGGTTGCCATACTGATGTATCACATCACTTTCGATGGTGACATCCAATTCTCCGCTTGGCAAAACGGTTATCTGCACATCGCTTGATTCCAACGTGCCTGCCGTCGCCGCATGTAAAATTTCCATATAGGTACCTCTTATGAGTATTATATCACTATAGAAAAAAACAGCTAGAGCGGAAATCCGATTCATCGGGAGAGCAAAAGCGATAGGCTTATAATCAACAACCCCGACGCACGAATAAGATTTATCACCGCAAATACATCAGTAGCGAGGAATGAGCTTGACACTGTAAAAAAACTCCATAATACTTGATCACGCCGGCTTATTCGACGGGGATGTCCTGAAAGTAACCAACTTTTGGGACATCCCCGACCGGTTCGGTACAAAATAACGCAGGAGAATCAGAATGACGTATCAGGTAAGAAAAATTTTTTTAAACGATCCCCAACAGCGGCAACAAGTGATTGATCTTTTGGAATCGGATGACCTGCATATTGATTCCTGCCTTGACACCACATACGGGTTATTCGATGAAGCGGACACGCTTGCCGCTACCGCTTCCGCCTTTAAAAATACGCTGCGCTGCATTGCCGTCCGAAAAGCCCTGCAAGGAGAAGGATTACTGCCGCCTTTAATGTCAGAACTGATTGCAGATAGGAATGAGCACGGATTTTTCAACCTTTTTATCTATACAAAGCGGGAAGTCGCTCCGTTTTTTGAAAGACTCGGGTTTTATCCTATCGTTACGGTTGCGGATACACTCGTCTTTTTGGAAAACAAAAAGAACGGTTTTGAAAAATACCTTGTCTCATTGCAGAAAACCGGAATGCATCCAGGCACTGTAGGTGCTATTGTGATGAATGCCAATCCTTTTACCATAGGACATTATTACCTTGTCGAACAGGCTGCGGCAGCTGTCGACCACCTGCACCTCTTTATGGTCTCGGACGATGCTTCCGCTATCCCTTTCGCAGTACGAGAGCGGCTGATTAAAGAGAATACCGCTCATTTTAAAAATATTTCGTACCATAGAACCCAAGACTACCTCATATCGTCTGCAACGTTTCCCGCCTATTTCTTCAGAGATTCCGATGAAGCCATCGCTCTGCAAGCCGCCTTGGACGCCGATATTTTTATCGCTATTGCCCATGCACTCAGCATTACGCATCGCTTTGTCGGCGATGAGCCGTTTAGCCATGTAACCGGTCTTTACAACCGCATCTTGCAGGCTTCGTTGCCTGCGCACGGCGTACAGCTGCATGTTATTCCGCGCAAAACCGAAAACGGCGTTCCGATCAGCGCCTCCGTCGCCCGGCGACTGCTGCAGCAAGAAGATTGGACAAAACTGGCAGCTATAGTACCTCCGGCGACACTCCGCTTTTTTCAATCGCCGGAAGGTGATCGTATTGTGCAAAGCTTAAAACAGGTGAAGGATATTACCCACTATTAAAGGAATCGCGTAAGGGAACCGCAGCTTTATTCAGTGCGCTGCGGATATTCTTGATCACAAGCACCCGTAAGATTGTTCTACAGAACGGACATGGATGTACTTAAACTTGACGTTGCGTTAGGGATTGGAGCGGTAGCCTTTTTGCCGTTGGCTTTATGCAGCTGCAACTTTTGTAGTGAATACGGAAAAACGTTGCTCCTGTATGCAGTAATGGCAAAAAGCTTCAAGCGTAAAGCCCGACCCTTCATTTTTGCCGTGCGAAAATGAAGGGGAACGCCTTGATGGGTGCAGCGTATTTACAAGAGACTACTGATCGTAAACCGCCCTTCGATGGCCGACAGTTAGAGCAAGAATAACAAGTTCATTGTCCTGTATTGCACATATCAGCCGATAATCTCCTATTCTGTATCGCCACTGTCCGCTTCTATTTGCTGTGAGACCTTTTCCATGTACGCGCGGATTTTCCGAGCCTTCAAGGTTCTTATCAATCCATGCAGCTATCATGCGTTGCGTATATTTATCCAGTTTTTTAAATTCTTTATCAAATCGAGCAGTCGTTTCAACCCTGTACATTACAAACCTAACTCTTTCTTGAGTTCAGAAAATGGGCGGCTTTTTTTCCCGGCACTCTCATATTCTTGATATGCCTCCGCAGCAACAGTAATATCATATTCATCTTCAATTTTTTCAAACAATGCATTCTTAAAAGCTTCGCCCAATGATACCGAATGCAGTTTTGCATAGCTATTCGCAATAGCTCTTTCTGCTTCTGTCAACCGTATTGAAAACGCCATACTATCACCTCCTCTGGTGTAGGATATTGTACTATATTGATTCAATTTGTCAATATTTTTGACAGCAGGTATCGGCAAGGAGTTCAATTTTTGAAAGCAAGTTTTTGGACAGCCTCGAACATCCTGAGTATTATCGGCATAGCGTCTTTATAAACTGCTCAGGTGTTTGTATGATTAAAGCCTTTTCTTTGTAATCTTTGATATTCCGTGTGAGTAACATATCCATGTGATGCCGTACCGCAGTATAATACTGGAGCGCATCTTCAAAGTCGGAGAACGGCGAGTTTAAAGCTAAGTCGATTTCCTGTTCTTCTATAGTAATAATATGCATCAAAAGCCGTAATTTTCTCAAAGCTTCTTTGGCTTTTTCTATTCCTATAGCCTTGCGCAAAATATAGTATACATTTGCAACGACCAAAGGAGAGGTATATAACCTAAGCTGCCGTGTGTCAGCTAATGAAAAAACTTGTGCAGCATATTCATAATGAGGTTCCCTTTTACAGAGGATATCTAAAATAACATCGGAGTCGGCAAAAACTTTTTTAGTCATATTTTTTTTCCAAATAATCGATGTAATTGCTCTTTTCTATATCCGCTTCACTGATAATACCTGTTAATTCTTTTACGAGCGGAGATAATGCGATGGTTTGTTGTGTTTCTCCGATAGAGGTTTTAAAAAAATCTTCAACCAGCCGTGAAAGACTTTTGTTGTTGTTTGCCGCATAGTGTTTCATTGAATCGATAACATCTTTGTCCATTTTTAATGTTAATTTTGCTTGCATCTGCATTACCTCTTGTACGTATAGATATAACATGATGAATACGTATTGTCAAGAATTATTGTTCTTTAAAGCCCGCCCCTTCATTCTTGCCGTGCGAAAATGAAGGGGAACGCCCTGATAGGTGCTTGAGAGAGCGGCGGTAATTTTCTATAATTGCAATCCAGTAAGTATGTAAGGAAAGATAATGAGTAAAAATCACAGGATGAATACAGAAAGAGACGATAAAGATGAGGCATTCGGTACAGATACGGCCGTGTATAATGATATGGATGCGAACATGGACACTGCGGGTGCGGAATTCGACTACCGCAAAAAATATGAGAACACACCGCTTGTGGTGATAGCAGGACGGCCGAATGTCGGGAAGTCTACCCTGTTCAACCGCTTTTTGCGGAAGCGTCGCGCTATTACCGACCCAACGCCCGGCGTAACCCGCGACCCGATTGAGGCGCAGGCGATTATCAACGGGAAGCCGATACGGCTGATGGACACGGGCGGTTTTAAGCTGACCCGCAGCGGCGACAAAAAAGAAGACCTGATGGATGAGCTGGTTATAGAAAAAACGCAGGAAGCGCTCCGCCGTGCCGATAAAATTCTTCTATTATTAGAAGCCTCTGCACCCACTGCGGAAGACGAAGAGTTTATCCGCTTTCTGCGTCCCTATTGGGATAAGCTCATCACTGCGGTGAATAAAACCGAAGGCGGGCGCGGTGAAGCGGAAGCCTATAACTACTTCAGCTTCGGCTTTCCGACACTCCTGTGTATCAGCGCCGAACATGGGGATAACATCACGCCGCTTGCCGAAGAGATAACCAAGGGCTTGGACTTTTCTCGTGTATGCGAAGCGCCCGCCGATACCGCAATCCGCATCGCACTTATCGGTAAGCCGAACACCGGCAAGTCCACACTCAGCAACTACCTGACCAAGACCTCCGCATCGATTGTGTCGGAGATTGCCGGTACAACGCGCGATGTGGTGGAAGGTGAGTTTTTCTATAAAGACAGACAGTTTATCATTCAGGACACCGCCGGCATCAGGCGCAAGGCAAAGGTAAAAGAGGATATCGAGTATTACTCGGTTGTCCGAGCAATGAAGAGCTTGGAACATGCCGACATTGTCTTTCACCTGATCGATGCGGAGGAAGGACTCACCGAACAGGATAAAAAGATCATCGTGCAGGCGACCAAGCGGGGGCTAGGCGTTATCTTTGTGCTGAATAAATGGGATTTAGTGAAAGGTGAAAAAAAATTCCGCGATGCGGAGCAGCATATCAAGATTATGTTCGGCAAGATGGAATATGCACCGATTGTCCCCGTTTCCGCACAGAAAGGGAGCGGCATTCCCGACCTGCTCAACACTGCGCTTGAGCTGTTCGACCAACTGACAAAAAAGGTAGAAACCTCTGCGCTCAACCTCGCGCTCAAAGATTGGCTTGAGGCGGTGCCCCCTCCGCACGGGCAGCGCAATTCGTTTACGCTCAAGTATATGGTGCAAACCTCCGCACGACCGGTAGAGTTTTTAATCTTTGCAAATAAGCCCGACCTTGTCTCGGAATCCTACCTCCGGTACATCACCAACCGGATACGGAAAGACCTCGGCTTTAGCGCAATCCCCTTTTTAGTACGGGTAAAGGGCAGCCGGGTAAAATGGGAAGACCGGGTAAAACCGTGACAGGCTTTTCCATCGGCGAAGTTGAAAAAATAACCGGTATCAAGGCGCATGTTCTCCGCTACTGGGAACAAACGCTGCCCTTTTTGCGTCCGCAAAAGGATGAGCAGGGCAGGCGACTCTATACCGATCATCACCTCGATTTAATCTTCCGTATGAAGTATCTGATTGAGGTGCGGAAGTTTACGCTTGAAGGCGCCGGACAGCAGCTGCTTGCCGATCTTTCCGGCAAGGGTGGGAGCAGCCGGATTACGGAACTTTCCGGTATCCGCAGTGAGTTACTCGATATGTACCGGCTGCTGCAAGGAAATAAAAATGTGTTTAAGCCGGCGGCTGAAGAATTTCCGGCAATACCTTGACGAGAGATAGAAATTCGCATAAGCTATCGAAGTGGAGGTCTGTCCGTGTTGAAGCTAAAAGCTCCCCTAATCATTGCCGGTACAACATGCGTTTTATCTATGCTTATCGGACTGATAAGCGGGGTACGGTTCTTACATATTTTGGGGAGGGGGCTTATTGCCGGCGTAGAAGCCGGAGGCTTTGTGTTCTGCACGCGGATTCTTTTAGAGCGATTCATCCCCGATCTTTTTACCCCTTCTCCGGCAGTATCGGATACCGCTGAAACAGCCGATAGCTCTTCCGGATCAAATATCAATATTACCCTTGATGACGACTTGGGTGTTGCTGCGCCGGTAATGGCTGGCGGTAATGCGGAAACGGCTGCAACAGCGAAGCCTTCAGGAACGCAGGCAGAGTCTGAAGGTACGGAAACCTTCCCTGTTGATGCTGCTTCGGACTCTTCAGATAACGATACTGTACATGAAACCTCCGGAGCTTCGGATGACTCTTCTTTTTCTTTTGGCGGCAGTTCTCAAGACGATAGCGGCTTATCGGATTTACCTAATATGGGTTCATTTATAGATGATGATTTTGATGAAAGTGTCGATGACAGTGTACAAACGGATAGCAGCGGTTTTTCGATGACCGGTATTCAAACCGGCGGTACCGATAGTAAGGTAATGGCTCAGGCAATCAGAACCGTTTTAGCAACTGAGGATTAGAGGGTGGGTGTTGATAGAGTATGGGAAATATCAGTTTAGATACGAAACCGGAAGACGAGCTTTGGCTTGAATATAAACATACGCAAGACCCGCAGCTTCGTGAGTTTTTTATTATAAAATATGCACCTCTTGTAAAATACGTTGCCGGTAAGGTTGCCGTCGGTATGCCGAATAATGTTGAGTTTGATGATTTGGTCGGGTATGGTGTATTCGGACTTCTGGATGCTATCGATAAATATGATCCCGAAAAAAATGTAAAATTTAATACTTATGCAGTAACACGCATCCGCGGTGCTATTTTTGATGAATTACGTTCAATTGATTGGGTTCCCCGTTCGGTACGTCAGCAATCCCGTGAAATTGAAGAAGTAATAGCGGATTTGGAAGCTCGGTTGGGGCACGCTGCAACCGATCCGGAAATTGCCGAAGCACTCGGTATGAGTGTGGAAGAATTTCATCAAGTTTTATTAAAGATTTCCGGTACCAGTATTATTTCTCTTACGGATTTGCGGTTTGGATCCGACGATTCCGAGCAGACACCGGTCGTTGATAGTATTGAAGCCCCTGCTTCGCTTAATCCTGATGTCATTGTAGAACGGGAAGAAATGCAGCGAATTATCGTGGATGCAATTAATGAACTTCCCGATAGAGAAAAAAAAGTATTAATCATGTATTACTATGAGGATATGACATTACGGGAAATTGGAAAAGTATTAGAGGTAACCGAATCGCGAGTATCTCAGATTCACACCAGCGCAAATCTAAAACTTAAAGCAAAACTAAGCAATATTCGTAAGGGTATCCGTTAGGAGCGTTGCTATGATACATTTTGAACAAATTCGGGAGCAGATGAAGGAACAGTACGAAAAGGATTCCTCCCGTTTTTTTGTTGAAGTTACCGGGCAAACCCTCGAAGAAGCAATTGATAATGCGGCTGTCGAGCTCGGTTTACGCCGCTCTCTTATCGATTATGAAATTTTACAAAAAGGGGCGTCGGGCTTTTTTGTCTTAAACCCTAAAGAATGGAAAATCCGCGCTTACGAAGCACATAGAATACATAAGTCTAATATTCATGCAGAAGCCGCAGCGGGTCTCAGTGCGGAAGAAGTGCCGGAAGAAAATATGAATAGAGACGGAGCTGCGTATGTATTCTGTGCTCCCGACGGTGTATTCCTGAAAGTTACACCGCCCATCGGTAACGGCAGAAAAGTTGCACTTGCCGATGTCGTAGAACGAATACGCGATAGAAATGTGGCTGTTCCGCCGGATGAAGTTTTAAAACCGATTGTTAAAGCCTGTGCAGATGAATATGTCAGAATAGGACATTATGAATACCTACCCGGTAACGATGCGCTGATGTCTGTCGAAATCAGTGATGATGAGATGAGAGCATATCTTTTTGTGTCTCCCCCGATGCCCGGCGGCGCCGATGTGTCGGCAGATATGATTATCACCTTCTTATCAAATAATCGTGTTATTTCGGGTGTTAATGAAAAAAGAGTTAAACAATTCCAAGACAGCCCCGTATATCGCGAAAATTATCTGATTGCGGAAGGCACTCCGCCGCAAAAGGGTGCTGATGCTAAGATCCTTTTCAATTTTGAAACCGATAATTCACAGTTACGCCTCAAAGAAAACAAGAGCGGGCAGATTAACTTTAAAGAACTCAATCTTATTCAGAATGTCATTGAAGGGCAGCCCCTCGCGCAAAAGGTTCCCGCTGAGGAAGGAAAGAGCGGAAGAACCGTTACCGGAAAATACTTACCTGCTGCAGCCGGTAAGGATATCGCTATCCCATTGGGAAAAAATACCCGATTGGCCGAGGATAATCTGACCGTTGTTGCCGAAACGAAGGGACAAGTATTGCTGATAAAGAACAAGATCAATGTCGAACCGATTATGACAATCGAAGGCAATGTCTCGATTAAGACCGGTAATATCATGTTCCTCGGTACAGTGTATGTTAAGGGTAATGTTGACGACGGATTCTCTATTAAGGCTGCGGGTAACATCGAAGTAAAAGGTACTGTCGGGAAGGCATCGTTGGATGCGGAAGGCGATATTGTCGTCAGTCAGGGTATCGCCGGAAAAGAAGGCGGACATATCCGTGCCGGTAAGTCAATATGGTCGAAATTCATCCAAAATATCGAATTGGTAGAAGCAGGCGACATGGTTATCGTATCAGACGGTATTTTAAATTCAAAAATTGTCGCTAACCATAAAGTTATTTGCCGCGGAAAACGTGCGGATATTATCGGCAGTCAAGTAATCGCATGCGAAGGAGTCTATGCCCGAAACCTCGGCAGTCCGGCAGGCGGTTCCGATACGGTTATCAGTGTCGGGTTTGATCCGCGCAGTAAAGAACGGTTGATTATATTAGAGAAGAACTTACTTGCTTCCGAAAAAGCGCTTGCTGCGTTGAAGCTGGATTTAAAATCGCTTGAAGGCCAAAAAAAGATCCTCAAAGAGCTTTCCGAAGAAAAAGAAGCATTGCTTAAAAAGAAAAAAGAACTGCGCTATATTAACGAGACGGAAATTAAGGAGCTGCGGAACGAGATAGAACGGATACGGGATTATCTTGCGGCGCTTAAAACTGAAGGACGTGTTTCCGTTTCCGGAAATATTTATACGGGTGTACGAATCGTTATTAAAGATATTATCGAAGATGTGCGGGTTGATTGCAAAGCAACAACATTCTTTTTGCAAAACGGTCTCGTGCGGTATGGCCCTTATGAAGACTATACCAATGATGACGACGTAAAGAGGACGCCCAGTGGGTATTCAACCGATTGATTTGCAGACACTTTATACTCAACTTGATAAGGTCGGAAAGCTCCAAGGAGACGCGCGGCAGACGTTTGCTGCAGAATTCGAAAACAGTCAGCAAGCCAATAAGGAAGATGCTGCGCGCCGCCAGCAAACGGTACAGAAGACCGAAGCCACAGGGGCTGAAAAAACGGCGATAAATAAAGACGGTTCAAACGGTTCTTCAGGAGGAGCATTTAATAATACTCCTCAACAGCAAAAAAATGAAACACCCCTTACGGACGAAAAATCATATTATATTCAAGATCCCTTGCTTGGAAAAAAAATCGATATTTCAGGATAATTCCTATGCTTATTGCTGCCCTTATACTGCTCTGTATTAATATTATTTTAATGATTGTTTTTTATCGGAAGACATCGCATAACTTTTCGCAAAATGCATACCGCGACCGTATTCGGGAAGAAGTAAACCGGCTTATTATCGACATTGAACATGAATCGGATCATGCGGTAACGGTACTTGAAAATAAGATTCAACAGATAGAAAAGCTGATTGCTGACACGGATAAACATATCGCGCTTGTTGAGCAGGAGCATGAAAAATGGCGAATGCAAAAAGAATTTCTCGGAGCCTACCGAACTTCACCGCAAGGAGATAGTGAACCGGCAGCCGATACTAAAAAAAATACCGTGATGATCTATAAAAAACCTATCGGCATCCCCGAAACTGCGGCAAAAGTCTCTCCTCTTTTGAATCCCCGGGAACAAGTTGTCGAACTGGCACGGCAAGGATTCTCGATCGACTTTATCGCCGAAAAAGTCGATCTCCCTCTTGGTGAGATTGCTCTTATCCTCTCCATCGGAGGGTAGTGAGGTATGGAAATAGATTTCAAAGCTATGGAGCAAAACAGTTAGAAAGGAGTAATGATGATTACCAGTGCACTTTTTTCGGATCTTTATGAGCTGACAATGGCTCAAGGTTATTTTAAACGCCAAAACAATCGGCCGTGTGTCTTTGATATGTTTTTTAGGCGTAATCCGTTTAGAGGAGGGTACGCGGTTCTTGCAGGCCTTGAGCCGTTGCTCGAAGCGATTCAAGCCTTTCATTTTGATGAATCCGATATCGCTTACCTTACGACCTTACACCTTTTTGACGATGACTTTCTCAGCTATCTCAAGGATTTCCGTTTTTCAGGTTCGGTATGGGCGATGGATGAAGGAAGCCTCATATTTCCCAGCGAGCCGATACTGCGCATTGAAGCGCCGATTATCGAAGCATTGCTTCTCGAAGGACTTATCCTTAACACTATCAACTTTCAAAGTTTGATTGCAACAAAGACCGCCCGCATCTGGCTTGCGTCGGGGAAATCTTCCATTATGGAATTCGGCTTGCGACGTGCACAGGGGGCGGATGGCGCAATGAGCGCTACCCGTGCGGCTATTATCGGCGGAGCGGCCGGTACCAGCAATACACTCGGCGGAAAGCTTTACGGTGTGCCGGTGATGGGTACTATGGCTCACGCATGGGTGATGTCTTTCCCCAGCGAAGAAGAGGCGTTTGAACAATATGCCGCCATCTATCCCGATAAATCGGTATTCCTTATCGACACCTACAATACGCTCGGTTCCGGTATCGAGGCGGCGATAAAAGTCGGAAAAAAACTGCAAGCGCAAGGGAAAAACTTCGGCGTCAGACTCGATTCGGGGGATATGCAGTATTTAAGTACCGAAGTACGGAAACGGCTCGACGCTGCCGGTTTACCCGAAGCAAAAATCTCCATTTCCAACGAACTAACCGAAGAAATTATCGAATCGCTCATTTTGAACAAAGCGCCGATTGACTCGTGGGGCGTCGGCACTCACATGGTAACCGGCGGGCAAGAGTCTTCGTTTACCGGTGTATACAAACTTGCCGCGCGTCAATCCGATGACGGAACGTGGCTGCCGGTGATGAAGCTGTCGGATAATCCTGCAAAGATTACCAATCCGGGCATTAAACAAGTGTGGCGGCTCTACGACAGTGACGGATTTTTTAAGGCTGACATTATCGGTTTATATGATGAAACGCTCGACGCCGAAGCAATGAACACCTACTATCACCCGTTGAATGATTACCAAAGCTTTTCGTTTAAAGCGGCAAAGGCGGAGGAATTGCTCCACCTAAAAATTACCGATGGCGTATACACCGGCAAAAAGGAAACGCTCCAAGAGCTGCATCAGCGGGCAAGCCGGCAGCTGGAATGTTTACATCCGACTTCCCGCCGTCTGCTCAACCCGCACATCTACAAGGTGTCGCTTACAAAGACGCTCTTTGCAATGAAGCAGAAACTGCTGCATTCCCTGCGCCGCGGATAAAACCGTATCGTCCGCAGCAGCTGTATAATCCGGCTGCTGTCCGGGCGCATTCCATCAATAATTGATACTCAACGCTAAGCCGAATTGGTTGGGGGCGATGATAGGCATCGCTTGCCGGTACAGAAAAATAGAGATTTCTTCATAAGTGCCGTCCTTATTAAAGACTATGGCAGTAGTAAAATCTGCCGTAGCCAGTCTTATACCCGCATAGAAGAAATACTTGCGTATTTGTCGTTAAAGTTCCTATTAAAAAAGATATAGTGATTTTTATACAAGACGTTTATACCGTTAGACCAACCTGAAACCGTTTTATCGGCGCCGTGCAGTTTTCCCGTTTTTGCATCGAATACCAATAAGCCGTTCCCGTATGTTATTATGTATATTTTTCCGTTTGCCACAGTAAGCGGTGTGCTGTATGAAGCATTTTCTAACGGTACACTCCATAAACGTTGTAATGTTACGGCATCAATACATATCAACCAATAGTCGTCTTTCCGCCACTTATATGGCGGAAAATCCCGCACGGCGATGTAATACAGCCGCTCATTACTACATCGAACGCGGCAGAGCGAAATGGTTGATTCGGCAACCGGATCTGTTGAAGGAGGCACTATTTCGCCGTCATACCGATTAAGTATTGAGCCGTCTCTTTTATCCATCCGTATAAAGGAATTGGTTAACACATATAATACATCGTCTTTGATGTATAATTCGTTATCGTAGTATCTGTTCATATTGATATTATCCAGCTGTCGTTGCCAGTTTACGGTTTTGGTTTGTAAATCGACAGCGACAACGATACCGGAACCGTTTGGACTATATGCCAGTAGATACAGTATACCTTCGATAAGTTGTTGATCTGCCAATCTATTTCCGTTCCAATGAGCATTAAGCTGCAGCGGAACTGGAGGACAAATTTGTATTACCCATTCTTTCGTACAGTCTATTGCTGTTGCATCAAGTTTTACAATGTCCCCTTTGTCCGCTGCCCAATAAAGTGCCGTACCATCTGTCATAATCGTATTGGATACACTACGGTTATGGACTATTTCTTCTTTTGTGGAGCCAATTTGTACCCGCGCCAACAATGCTCCATTCGTATCCGAGTAACAATATAGCAGTCCTCTTTCAAAACGCATAACGTAAAGGACATCTCCGATTTTTACGATGTTTGAAAGACGACCTTCATCGGCTTCATACATCCTATCTCCATACCATTGATAGGCGCCTGTTTCCATGTCGAGTTTTATGAGGCGGCTTCCTCCTCTCTTTTCATATTCAATAAGATACAGATATTTCCCTTCAGTGTATGGCCGACTTTCGTCCCATACATCTTCTAACAAGAGTTGATATGCATAACTAGGTGTGTAGCGAGGATATACAGGACGCGTGCCCCAGAATTGATCGGTAAACAATGCTTCACAAGAAGTGCATAACATAAAGAATGTTATTGTTGCCAACAAAATACCTATTCCGATACTACCTTTAATCTCAACAGAAGCGTTTCGTTTCACGTTAACCCCTCTTTCATTTACAGCGTTCTTTCTGTAAAAACTGTAGCAGCAAAAGCTGCTACAATTCCCCCTATACCCGTGAGAGAGATACTTACTCAGCATAGAACACGCTGCAATATCATGCAGTTTATCCGCCGAAAAGTCGAGCCGTATAAATGTCCACGATACCTGCCGTTCAAAAGATATGTTGACCGGCCTTTCCGTTACTTTACACCTTAAGCGTAATGGAGTCTGTTTTTGCCGTCAAGCGAAAATTCTGCAAAGAACCGGAGTTCTAAAAAAAGAACTTTCGGTTCTCTTTTTTCGGGGTTGTTTAAAAAACAGTCTGACCTGTTTGTCTTGACGACCTTATTGAATTAATTCATGCTGCTGTATAAAAATGAGAAAGGCATGATAATTTGCAACGTTCAGCGTTTTGTAAATTTCGGTCATTTCTTTTTTTATTACCGATTCCGAAATACAAAGTTTGTCGCCGATTTGTCTGAATGTCAAACCTTCCGCCGCTAAACAGAGGCATTGGTGCTGCCGATCGGTTAACCGGAGCGAAGACACGTGGATGGGAGTTTTTCGTGTATAATAGTGTTTTAAATCATCTGCAAACAGGACAAACAGAGCAGCTGCCATAAAAAAGCCAAGCCCAATATGCAGCAACGAAAGCATAAAAGCGGTGTTGCCATACCGAAACCACTGGGCAATTAAAACGGCTGCAAAGCTGCCGCTTAACACACTAACTTTATACCGAATATATGTTTTAAAGAAATTCGTTTTTAATAGAATCAGTAATCCCGCCAGATATAAAGAAAGTCCGAGCAAATTGCCGCCATGATAAATATTGACCAACCCTGCAATCAAACACGGAAACGTATACAGGATGATGAAGCGGGGTTTTATTACGATATAACCGAGAATTACCGCACATAAAACATTGGATAATCTGATCAGCCTATCTGACGGAAGAACGGAAAGATACTGTAATACAGTGATGGCGGTTGTAACAATGAACATGATAATAGCTACAAGCCGGGACTTTTTTATGAGATTTCCGGTATAAACAAAATGACGTATTTCTTCTATAGGTTGTTTGGTGCGCATAGAAGCATTCCTCTTGCCGATCGGTATTTCATATAGCATACCGGTTACAACCGGAACCGTAAAGCCCTTACCGATGGCTTTTATCAATACCAATATCGCGGGATGAATTGCTTGCGGACAACCCGGAAATAACCGGTACCCGGACAATCCGCAAGCTTATTTCTCTTTTCTAATCGTGTATTTCAAAACGGAAGCCGAGCGGTAAATGGTCGGAATATCCTTCTCCGGTCAGTACATTGTACCTGACCGGCTTACCGTCCGCAACGATCGGCGGTTCATACAGCACAAAAAACAACAGCGGTTTGATAGAAGCCGCTCCGGCATCCGGGGCTGCCTCTAAATCCTCATAACCGTCCGCGCCGCTCTCGTAGAAAATATGGTCGATTTTCTCCCACGAATTCTTAAAATAATAGCTGCCGTCCGGTTGTGTACCTTCTTCGCACTCGGCTCTATAACCCTCTATATCCCAACACACGGGAAAATCATTCAGCTGATTAAATTCTTCAAGGGTCTGATTAAAATCTCCGCATACAATAAATGGAATGTGCGGATTCTTTTCTCTATGTTCTTGAATTTTCTTTATCAACTGAGCTTCTTGCTGAGCGCGGACTGCCGCACTGTCAGAACTGCCAGTTTTTGACTTCCAATGTGCTGCAAAGACGGTTAATAACTGCGGCTTATCTTTGCTTCCCGTATTTAATACCGCTTCCGTCAGAGGGCGCAGTGATCCCTTTTGCTCGGTATAAAGCCGGTGTACAAAATAGCGCTCAACGGGATACTTACTCAAGATTACGGTAGTAAAGGCGCCTTTCTCCGAACGCGGCGGACACACCGCATAAGGATAATTTTCCCCGCTCGGCAGTTGTTTACAGAAGTCTTCAATTACGCGATCATTTTCAACCTCTTGCAAAACCGCAATATCGGGCAGCCGGTCTTTTTTTCCGGTCAGCTTTTCTCCTGCCGCAAACATGGTGCCTTTAAGCCGTTCGAGACGCGCCCGATATTTTTGATCGGTCCATCGGGATTTGCTCCCCTTGTATTCTTTAAACTCGGTACCGTCCTCTACGGCGTCAAAGAATGTCTGCGTGTTATACGTAACAAGCGTAATAGGCTCCTTAAACTGCGTATCCGTAAGCGGGGTACACCGCGTACATTGCAGAAAGATAACACCTGCAGCAAGGCAGGCAAAGAATGGAAATAACAATCGTTTGAGTTTCATGGTTTAACCTCCGGTTCTTATATAGCGCACGAGATGCAAAATGGCTATAAAATTAGGCTTGAAAAAACATATTTCATGTATTAAAATACAAAAATCAGTTCCAATAAAAAGTACTTTGGACATATCACAGAAGCAATGGTTATGAATTGCAATAGAATCTTCTATAAAAAAATTTTATAAAAGAGGGAAAAGGATTGAGAGGAGTAATAGTATGATGATAACTAATCTTGTGTATTCCGTATTGGCACTTGTCCTTGCGGGAAGCATTGCAGCATTGCTGTATGCCTTTGCAAAAACGCGCTGGATTAACCGGCAGCCGGTAGAGAACGATGATTTACGGCGTATCAGCGGTTATATCTCGGAAGGAGCAATGGCTTTTTTGAACCGCGAATACAAGGCGTTGGTGCCTTTTATTGCAGCGGTTGCTTTGTTTTTGGCTGCCGGAAATAAAGGCGAGCTTAAAATGGAAGCGCTTACTTTTGTATTGGGCGCAGCGGTATCCCTGTTGGCAGGCTACATCGGCATGAAGGTTGCAACCGCGGCAAATGCGCGCACGGCGCAGGCGGCAAAAAACGGCGGTCTTACCCCGGCGTTAAAAGTTGCATTCTCCGGCGGCAGCGTCATGGGTATGAGCGTCGTCGGTCTTGCGCTATTCGGATTTTTTATTGTAATGCTTATAGGAACCCTGACTTACGGAACGGATATCAAGACTTTTTATGATATAACGCTGCCGCTCGGAACCGCCTTTTCGCTTGGCGCTTCCTCAGTCGCGCTTTTCTCCCGTGTCGGCGGCGGTATCTTTACCAAAGCGGCGGACGTCGGTGCAGACTTGGTCGGTAAAGTAGAAAAAAACATCCCCGAAGACGACCCTCGCAACCCTGCCACTATTGCGGATAACGTCGGCGATAACGTCGGCGACGTCGCAGGTATGGGCGCAGACCTCTTTGAATCCTTTGTCGGTTCGCTGATTGGAGCAATGATTCTCGGTTTAACCGTTGCCGCTTCCGATTCCCTTAAATTAAAGCTGATGGTATTGCCGCTGTTGATTGCGGTTTTGGGTATTGTTGCATCCTTAGTCGGAACGATATTTGTACGTGCAAAACCGGGAAGTGATCCTCAAAAAGCGTTGAACGCCGGTACTTTCGGCGCGGCAATTCTGGCAACCGTATTCTTATTTATCGTATTGAAGTTCTTTATCGGCGAAGAAACCTTTAACGGAACCGCCGGTATGTACCATATCTTCGGCGCAACGATTACCGGTCTTGCCTCCGGCGTTCTTATCGGACTTTTAACCGAATACTATACCGGTACAGGCAAAAAGCCGGTTGTTTCGATTATGAATTCATGCGAAACAGGCGCCGCAACAACGATTATCACCGGTCTCGGTGTCGGTATGCGCAGTGCATTCCCGACCATCGTATTGATCGGAGCGGCAATCTGGGGCAGTTTCAGCTTGGCAGGTCTCTACGGTGTCGGTATTGCGGCAGTCGGTATGCTGGTTACGCTCGGTATTCAACTTGCCGTCGATGCTTACGGCCCCATCGCGGATAACGCCGGCGGTCTTGCTCAGATGGCTGAGTTCCCGGGCGAAGTACGCGAAATTACCGACAGCCTCGACGCCGTCGGAAACACCACCGCTGCAATCGGAAAGGGTTTTGCTATCGGTTCCGCAGCATTAACCGCTATCATCCTTTTCACTTCATTCAAAGAACATACCGGCGTCGATATCGTCGATATTACGAATATCCCTGTTCTGACCGGTATCCTGCTGGGCGTTGCGGTACCGTTCCTCTTCTCCGCTATGGCGATGTCCGCAGTCGGTAAAGCCGCGTACAAGATGATAGAAGAAGTGCGCAGTCAGTTTAAAAACAAGCCCGGCATTTTGAACAACACCGAAAAACCGGACTATAAGCGCTGTGTAGACATCAGTACGCAGGCCGCTATCCGCGAAATGGTTATCCCCGGTCTTGTCGCCATTATCACACCGATTTTAGTCGGCTTTGTCGGCGGCCCGGCGATGCTTATCGGGTTATTAACCGGCGTTACCGGCTCCGGCGTTGTACTCGCCATCTTTATGGCAAACTCCGGCGGCGCATGGGATAACGCAAAGAAGATGATTGAATCGGGCAGCGGGGCAGGCAAAGGCTCCGAAGCGCACAAGGCCGCCGTTGTCGGTGATACGGTCGGCGATCCTTTCAAAGATACCGCCGGTCCTTCGATCAATATTTTGATAAAGCTGATGTCGATGGTCTCATTGGTTATCGCACCGATGTTGAAAACGTTCTGGGGCTTATAAAAGAAGTCCTCTGTATAGCGCTTGCGGTACTACGCTCCGATGGGTGTAAACCGCAGGGCAAAAAAAAGCCGGTTTATGGTTGTCCATAGACCGGCTTTTTTATAATTTGTTGAACTTTCTTCTCGTTACCGGTTTTTTTTCTGTACTTCTTCCGCTTTTCGGGAAATTTTATTCCAAACACTGGAAACACCCATCGCTTTTTTTACAATTTTAAGGGTTTGTGCGGCTTCCGCCCGCATCTTCATCGTACCGTTGTAGATAATTTCGTCGATGAAGCCTCGTTTGGATGCATACATCGCACGCTGTTCTCTAATAGGTTCAAGGAAAGTATTGATGGCGGCTGCAAGTTTATCCTTTACTTCGACATCGCCGACTTTTCCCTTCCGGTAGCGTTCTTTTAAATCTTCAATTTCCGCTTTGTTCGGATTAAAGGCGTCATGGTAGATAAACACCGGATTCCCCTCTACAGTTCCCGGAATGTCGGCGCTGGTTCGGTTGGGATCGGTATACATACTGCGTACCTTTTTTATCACTGTTTTTTCATCATCGCAAAGGAAGATGGCATTATTCAAACTCTTCGACATCTTAGCTTGCCCGTCCGTACCGACGAGCGAGCCGCAGTCGCTCACCATAACCTCCGGCAATGGAAATACATCACCGTACATATAGTTAAAGCGCTTTGCGATTTCCCGCGTCAATTCGACATGGCTTTCGTTGTCCTTGCCGACCGGTACCAGATTTGCACGGGGCAGCAAAATATCGGCAGCTTGCAGCACCGGATAGCCGAGAAGCCCAAGCGGTAATTCGGAAAGATGCGCCGCCTTTGCCATATCCTTTATGGAAGGAATACGCTGCAGCCGCGGTACGGTAACAAGGTCGGAAAAGAACAGGTTCAATTCGCATACTTCCGGTACCGCTGATTGCAGATAAATAACCGATTTTTCAGGATCGATTCCGCAAGCCAAATAATCCAGCGCCATTTGCCGTACATTATCGGCAAGTTCATCGATATAGTGTTTTTCGGGCTTGGTTGTCAGTGTATGCAAGTCTGCAATAATAAAAAAGCAGTCAAATTCTTCTTGAAGCCGCACACGGTTCCTAATCGAGCCGACATAATGCCCCAGATGAAGGTTCCCTGTAGGGCGATCACCCGTTAAAATTCGTTTTCTTTCCATAAAAGCGATAGTACCATGTTTATATTTAGCAGTGCAAGGGTAACCGCAAAAGAAGCAACGCGTTAGTACATAATCGACTTAACCAAAATGAACAGCATTACATTTCGTTCAGGCGCATCGTTATCGTCGGCAATCCGCGCACATTCGGTCCGTACCGGCGCATGCCGATTTAAATTACCGGCGAGCGACCAAAAGGCTGAATACTTTATGGATGCTCGGTATAATTCTTCACCTGTTATATCGAGTATATTAATTAATTGTTTAAAACTCTCCGGATGTTCCCGGTACTTATCCAACACGGAAATATCGCAATCCTCCATAAGTGCATCCGGCTTTCCATTGTTATATTTAATATCAAAATCTGAAAGAAGTTTTATAAGCTCATCTTTTTGTTCTTTAGTGCCCTTAAACGCCGTAATTTTATCTTTAAAAATATCCTCCCATGCCAACACAGAGGCAATTTTCTGAATAGGTGCGGAATCGCCTGTTGCAAAAAAGATACTCCAGAGTATATCAAGTTCCGTTGCATTGCGTATATCGGCTGTCAGCGGATCATATTCGGTTTTATCATCGATAACACCTTTGATAAAACCTTTTAAATAAGCATCATTTTCTTTTTCATACAGTTTGTTTAAAAGCTGCTTATCTTTGAGGCCGACAACCAGAATAAGAAACCGCCGTTCTTCGCTATCGCTTTTGCTATATATGGTCATAAGCTGATTGAAGGATTGTTCCGTAGGAAAGATTTTTGAAAAAAAGAATACCGTCGGATAATACCACGAGGCTTCTCTGTCCGGGTGGTGTTCGTTAAAAAAAGATTTCAATAATTCCGGCGCTTTTTGATATTCTTTCGTTTTATAAAAATCCATTATTTGATCATCGATTGTTTGATACCCTTACGCCGCAGCATGTGCTCCGCAGATTACAGCAAATACAAGTGTACAAAAGAAACGGATAACGGCTTTCTGTTTTAGCATATAATATATCCCCTTTCGATAGTGATGGAGATATTTTAACCGATCTGAGGTAAACCGTCTATTCATAATGAGTTCTGGCAAATTGACGTTGGAAAATATATAGTTAAATCGAAAAAGGAAAGGATTATGATATATTGACGGTTGGTTGGATGTATAATATATGGAAGGGAAATAGCACTCCGCTATCGAGATGCAGCAACCGGCAAAGTGTATATTTTGTTCAGTTGCCGCATTTCGAACAATTGTTATGGGAACCCCTAAAAGCTAACCCTATTTTTAGAGATGCCTTTATCTTCTTTTGCCGAATAAGCGGAGGAGGGCTAAGAAGATATTAATAAAGTCAAGATACAGCTCTAATGCGCCGATAATCGCAACCTTCTTAAAATCTTCATTATCCTGTGCATAGCGGGCAGCTTGTGTAATCTTTTGCGTGTCATAAGCGGTTAGTCCGGTAAATACACCGACAGCCACAAAAGAAATCAGCCAACTGAGCGAAGAAGAATTCATAAACCAGTTAACGATTGATGCAATGATCAGTCCGGTAAGCGCCATCATCAAATACTTACCAGCCGAGTTTAGATTGCTCTTTGTCGTTGCCCCGTAAATACTCATTGCACCGAACATCAGCGCTGTTATGACAAAAATACTTACAACAGAAGTACGCGTGTAGACAAAGAGTACCACCGAAAGCGTCAATCCGTTAACAATCGAGTAGACCACAAAAGAAGCGGCTGCAACCGGAAAGCTCATTTTTCTGATACCTGCCGACAGAATAATGACCAGTGCAAATTCTGCGAGGATTAATCCCATGAAGGTAAAGTTGCTTCCAAAGATAAACCGTGCAAGCGCTCTGCTATTGAATACCGCAAAGGCTGCAATCCCGCTGATTGCTAAAGCTGCAACCATCCATCCGTATACGGCGGTGATAAACCGCTGAGAGATTTTTTCATTTGCTTGCTGCAATGAAATGTTGTCAGGTGATGTGTTCATGTTCTTAATATACAAATGAATATCTAATATGTCAATCAATCGGGTGTTGACAGGAGGCGGGTAAATCCGTATATTCGATGCGATTAAGCCTGGGGATGTTCCGGTTTCGACTAGGAAGCAGAGGCTTGAGTTGCAGGTGGAGAGCCGTACTCCTAAAAAGCGGCAAACTTTATAACTGCCAACAATGACAGTTCCGACTACGCATTAGCTGCGTAATCGCGGAACCTACCGAGTGTTGCTTCCGAGCGAGGTAGAGTTCCGACGCTACTCGGAGCTTGCTTTTTACCGGATGCGGACGGTAAAAAGGACACTTCCCGCAATACGGATTCGACGCTTTCGGCGCTGACACCGGATCCCGACAATCACCTCGCGCCGATAAACCTGTAGACGCTCCTGTGTCTCTTTTTAGGACGGGGGTTCAATTCCCCCCATCTCCAACACTCCTTATCCGCAGCCATCCGGTTGCGGATATACGGCAAAACAGACTCTTTTTCTTTCCAACCAATTTATTGATACATAATTAAATACGGGCGCGGGTTAAGTAAAAATACTTCTTCCGGTTTCATAATCGGAACGTCATAACCGGCCCCCTCAACCATCGGTTTTAAGAAGAGCTTAAACGACTTTAAGGGAATATTTTTTGCGGCTGCGTTATATGCATACGTTTCTTTTTTTAACTTCGGTGAGCCGAAACCGTCGGAACAATGAATGAGCTGCACCCGCTCGTAATTGCTTTTTACTAAGTGCCGCTGTTGAATCATTTTTGCATTAAACTGATGAATAACCAACATACGTCTGCCGCCGATACCGTGCTCAATCATATAATTCTGGATAATTTGCTGCGCTTCGTTGATCTCCTCCGCTGTAACGGAACCGATTTCCTTCATCGGTTTTGTGGTTCTCCATTCGGGATCAAGCGCGAGATGGACATTCGGGTATTTTAAGAACGGAAGCAGCTTTTTTGTTGCCTCGGCTACAGAGTACTTGCCAATTTGATGGTCGAGGAACACATACCAGCCTCGCTCCGCGGCAAACGCAATATACTGCTCTACAATAGCGGTAGAAAGTATACCGATTTCGCCGGCAGGCCAGCAGGTACCGTAAATGATATAAAATGCAGGGATAATATTCCGATTGCCGTTTGCGGAATCGTAGAGTTTAACGAATTCGTTCATAATCGGCTCAATCTCTTCAAGCGAATACTGACCGAGTATCCCCATCGTGCGGGCATTCGGTTTTCCATACAGCGCAAAAACATCGCTATTGAGCAATACCGATTGCAAGCCGTGCTCCGCCCGCTCTTTGTTCTTTATGATATCCTGATACTCAATAGGCCCTGCCAGACCGCCTGTTTCCATCACGGTGATCTCCGGTTTATTGAGGAAAAGGGCACGGGGAAAGACCGGCTTCCATTCAATCTGTCCCTGTGGAACGGCGGTGTTCCTTTCAGGATTGACGGAATCATAGGCAAAGGCACCGGTGGTATAAAACACGGCGGCACAAAGAAGTAGGGCGATTTTTTTCGGCAAAGATACTACCATAGCTTTCATAGTATCGGCAGTAAATAAAAAAGCTATAGGTATGAAACACCCGCAGATTCTGCATGGAATCCCCGCCGTCCTTGGCAGTTCTGACACGTTGAGGGTTTTTCAGTAGCGGCACGGATGCCATTGTTCGGGAATGTACATCCTTGCACATTCCCGAACAGCGCTTTTGCAAATAGACGGTATAGATACGAGGCGCGAGCACAAATTAACCGCAGGCACGGTAAAAAATATACATCCTTGTATATTTTTTACCTGCGTGTTTGCAGGGCAAACACGCTACTGACTAAAACCACCACCATCCGTGGTGGAGATGACACGTTGAGGATTTTTCAGTAGCGGCACGGATGCCATTGTTCGGGAATGTACATCCTTGCACATTCCCGAACAGCACTTTTGAAAATAGACGGTATAGATACGAGGCGCGAGCACAAATTAACCGCAGGCGTATCTTTGATACGTTGAGGATTAATTTGTGTGCAGCAACGAAGTAGATATGCCGTATATTTTCAAAAGAAAAGGACGGCCTGATCAACAGCATCAAACCGTCCTTATTTCGGGTGTATAAGAAACGGCGTCTGGATGTTGGTACCGCCGTTTAATGTCCCCTTCTGTTTTTATTATCGGCGGCTGCTGTAAAATGTTTAGAAGTTTTTTGTTCTTTAAGATATTAAACCTGTTCGGAAACTTCCGTTTCTGAACAGGTTATCTTATCTACTTGTTTTTAAATATCTCGTACACCTGCATCGCCATTCGGCGAATCCTTTTGTATATCGTTTCTGCTGCAGCGATGGGGGGCAGTCCGCTATCTTTGCCGGTTTCGTCGTGAAAAAAGAGCACGGCAACCAAATCTTTCGCAAAACCGTTCTTGATTTTCTCATCTATTTTATTGAGCTGTGCAATTAAGGCAGCCTGCTCACGGGCGCTGCTCCCGTTACCGGAATGTGCGTTTTGGGGTGTGCCTGCTTCGTTGTATTCCGCTAAGCGGCGGCACAATGCCTCGGCTTTTTCGGCTTGGGCTGCGAGACCGGCGGCACTCTCGGTCATTGCCTTGACCGAAGCGGCTAGCTGCCGCTTCCGCGCACCGCAGCCGTCTAGGAATGCTTGGGAATACACGCTTTTTACAAGGGTTTCCAACCGTTCATCGATGGCGGTGCGCGGGAGTCCGCCGGTCATGCCCGCAAAATATTCCGCAGTACAGGCAGGCATTCCGGGAATAAACACTCCGTGCGGCATAAGATTGAAGGTTTTAACCTCCGGATATTTGGCAAGCGTGCTTTCAAACCACCACGCATAGAGCAGCATCCGGCGGTCGGTCAGCACCGTACCTCCGGCATAATCCTTATGCAGCGAAGGAAATGCCGAATATAAGCTGTTAAAATTCGCTTCCTCTGCGGAAGCAACACGGGTAGAGCGGGTATGGACGGCTTCTTCAAAGGTGCTGCCTGCAAAGTGGGTTTGCTTACCGGGATAGGCTAAATCCAACCCCGCCATGATAACGGGCTTGGCGCCGATATACCGCGCAAAATCCCACGCAGTCGTTGCAACCGAACCTCCGGCGGCGAGTACACAGTCCTCATCGCCGTTTTGCTTTTCGCCTTTGCTTTCAAGATAACGGGCAAAGGGTACCGAAGATTCGGAGAGGAATACTGCACGGTAACGCTGCCGGAGTACCGCCGGAAAAACCGCGGCCTCGCTGATTAAAATGGACTTGCTTGTGTCCAATCCGGCGGTATGCAGGTAGTTCCAATACTGCGGGTCAAAGCTGAGGATAAAATCCGGTGTAATGCCCGCCCGCAGACATGCCCGCAGCGCCGTATCCACGGCAATAATCAGAAAATCTTTGCCGCTTTTTTTTATCTGCTCAAGATGAGCGGTTAAACTCGGCCCGCCGGCAAGGACAACGGCTGCCGTATCGGGAAAAGCATTTTTAAAACAACCGATCTTTGCCGCCGTACAAAGCATATCGAGGTTCTTTACCGTATTTTTTAACCACAGTGTACCGAAGCGTTCCAGCGTTTTGGCATTGATGCTGTTTTTCATTTTATTCCGCTCAAGCAGCGTAAAAAAAGTCCCGTACCACGGTTTATACGTTTCGGAGGAAACGGGCGCTTTAAACAGTATCTTGTTATTCCACCCCGTCGAAGCGAGAAACGAGGCGGCTTCTTCCGGTTGTGTTCCGATCAGAAGGCTTAAACGCCGGTGCCGAAAAAAGGAATCGAGCGGGCGGGCAGCCAAGCAGCACAGAAAAATATCCCGATCCGCTTCGATGATCACCGCTTCGGCAGCGGGAAACCGTTCGATATACTGCGACGCAAGATAGCCTAAGCCGAGCCCCGTAAAAATACAGCGGCTCTGCGCCTCTGCGGTTTGAAAAAATTCGGAATCGAGGATACGGCGGGCTTCTTCTTGAGGGTTATATTTGGAATGCACAAAGCTGCCGTTTACCGCCAGCGTCGGCGTATGTTCCATACCCTTTGCTTTTGCTTGTACTAATCGATATGCGGGCGGTACGGCTTGTAAACACTGGAGAGCCGTTTCCGGTCGATTGAGCCCAATTCTTGCCGCCTGTTCGGGAAAGCGAACGGTAAAGTCATTACAATTTTGGAGAAATACTTCGGTATCGATGGTAAAGGGTACGCCGGCAGAAGCTGTTCCGGCACCGATGGAAGTAACGTTGTTTCCGGTGGAAGCCGAGCCGACAGAAGCTGCGCCGATAAAAGCTGCGCCGTTATTCGAGGGTGAGTTCAATGATCATTCCTTTTACAACCGGCGTTCCCGCTGCCGGACTCTGGGCAGTTACATAGCCGTCTCCGGTCAGCTTAACCGTAATATCGGTTCTGCCTAATAAATCGAGCAACAGCCGCTTGGGGGTGCCGATCAAATCGGGCATCGTGTCGTCGACGGTTACGGGTGTTTGGCGGTGCGATTGAATAATGCCGGTATGGGTTACATTCGGAGCATTTGCCCGCCCCATACCGCGATAATCGATGATTACATTTGCAGCTTCCGAAATAGCCGGCGCGGCGACCAATGAACCGTAGGTTTCTCCGACAGGACGGATAACCGCCATATACAGGATAATCTGCGGGTCATCGACGGGAAAAATACCGATACAGCTGCTGAGGTAATCGGTAGAACTATAGCCGCGCCCATCCGCTTGCGCCATCTGTGCCGTACCGGTCTTAACGGAAATCGGTACGCCTTTAATCGAAGCGCGAAAGCCGGTGCCGTCATCAGCGGCGGTCTGCATATAACCGAGTACCATCTTTGCCGTTTGTGCCGAAATAACCTGTTCAAGCGGTTTCGGTTTATGCCGGTAGACAGGCTTACCTGCCGAATCCAGAATTTCGGATAAAAGACTGAGTTTTAAGGTTTTACCTTTATTGGTAAAGGCTGTTGCGGCTTGTACGATTTGCAGGGATGTAACACCGATTTCCTGCCCTATCGCAATGGTATGCTTGGTACGGGCTGACCATGACGATACCGGCGCAAAAATGCCCGCAGCTTCTCCGGGCAGCTCAAGACCGGTCTTTTTCCCGAACCCGAATGCCCGCAGCTTTTCGGCAAAAGCCGCGGCATCTGTTTTATCGGCAATCTGCGCCATCCCGTCGTTACAAGAAAATCTGATAATGTCGCGCGGTGTTACTTGGCCGTGCACCCGCAAACAACGGATCACGTTTTGGTCTTTTTTTTCACTGAGTTGCCGCGGTTTAAACGCAAATTGTGCATCGCAGGTGTAGACATCCGAATCCTTCGTCGTGCCGAGTTCTAAGAAAGATGCTATCGAAAAAATCTTAAAAACGGATCCCGGCTCATAAATAAAATATGCGGGACGGTCAAACCGGTCTTCTTTTTTGCTGGATGTAAAATGAGCTAAATCGACCGACGGTTCGTTTATATACGCAAGAATTTCGCCTGTCTTTGCATCTGCTGCCAAAAAAATGACTGCCTCCGCCTTTGAGCTCTTCATTGTCCGTTCGGCTATCTGTTGCAGCATATATTGAATGGAAGCATCGATTGTTAAGGCAACCGTATAACCGTTTTTGTCCGCACCGGCAGTACCTTCAGGCGGGGAAAGGATATTTTGCATAGAGTATTCAATACCTGCCAATCCCTTACCGTCATCGCCAAGATAGCCGATCAGCGTTGATGCAAGTGCATTCTCAGGATAGATGCGGTTTGCTACCGCTTCAAGTCTGATCCCTTTTAAATTATATTCCCGTATTGCATCTTTTAAAATATCTTTTTCATTTTCACTCAATTTCTTTTTTAAATACAAAAAATTCGACTTGGAAGCCTGAATTTTATCAAGCAGCTCGGATTCCGATATTTCGAGAATCGGGGAAAGGATATTGACAAGACGGTTAACATCCCCAATCAATGTTTTATTTACCGATAGGTTATACAGCGTTGTAGCTGCCGCTAAGATTTTTCCGTTCCGATCTAAAATTGACCCCCGTTCGCGGCTCTTCTTAACGGTACGTACTTCCGGTTCCGTCCCAAGCATCGCCTGCGCATATTTTGCAACGATTAAGCCGGTAAAGAGGAGCAATAAGCCGATAAAAAAGATAATGCGTTTTTTAGAAATAAAATGATTTAGTTCCATAGTAACCGACCGCAGATACTATCGACCGAGACAAATCCGTAATCACGGGAGTCGCGGGATTGGATTGCATTATCGCCGAGTGCTAAAATAAAACCGGCAGGAACATATTGTTCGGCTTGCGGTAAAAATCCTCCCAGATTTCTAAATTGGACGCGGTTAAGCGCAACAGTTCTATTATCGTCTAATATAAGCGAACCATAACTTTCAGCCGATGTTTGCGGAGCCGAAATAAAATGCAGCTCCGTATTTTCTATTTTTACGCAGCGTTTTACCACGAACCGCCCGTCTATATGATAGAGGACGGTATCCCCGGTTTGCGGCATTCCCCAGCGGCAAAGATACCGGTTCGCAGCAGGAAGCTGAATTCCATACGCCAATTTCCATATAACAACAAACTGCCCATCGGAAAGGGAGGGTTCCATCGAATGTCCCGAAATCCGCTTTATATCTAAAACATAGCTTTTTAAAAAGAGCAGGCCGCCTATTAACACAAGGAAGCCCAGGAGTTTTCTTTTCACCGGTTAAAGATAGCAAAAAAGCAAGATTTTTTCCAGCGTGAAGCAACCGCGATACCCCATTCCTCCTTCAAGCTGGAACGAACTATTTTTATTTTGACAGCGGTATTGTGGTGTGCTATGCTTTTAGAGAGAGGATATGATGCTGAATCGAAATAAACGGCTTTTAGTTTTGGCGGCTGCTGTAGTTGCGGCGGCGGTGATGTCCTGCACGAGCGTGTGGAATAAGAAATACAAAGATGATGCAGGAGTCATGTATGGGATGATCTATGACGAACGGGAAGAAGGTGTGGCGTTGGTCAACGTAAAGGTAAACGGAACGCTGAAGGCGGTGTCTGACGGGCAGGGGCGGTTTATCCTACAGTTTTATTTTGCGGATATAAAGGATAAAAAAGAACAACTGATAGAATTGGAAAAAGAAGGGTACGAAAAATTTAAGCAGGTATTTTATTATGAACCTCTGAGCTTATTGCATTTAAGGCTTGAAAGCGGTGAATACTTATTAAAAGAAGCGGAAGGGGGGATAGAGAACGGAAACTATGAAGAAGCGGAGGGGTTTCTTGATCGAGCGTTCGAAATAGAAGAGAGCCGAGATGAAAGTCTTTATTTGAGAGCGGTGATACGATATAGGGAAGGGAAAGCTGATGAGGCGCTTGCGGCGTTAGAAAGCATGAGCAGAAAGGAAGATGCTGCGGTAAAAGCGTTTATGCAGAGACTGGAAAGGGTAAGGAAATAAAAGTGGAGCGGCGGATAAAAGGATACCTCAGGAAAGCTTCGGTAGTGTCGGCTTTTGCGCTTTTAGTTTTGAATGTCGCTCTACTGTTAAGTGTGCAAAGCAGGCAAAAAGAGATGGAAAGTATGCTGACGCTTGCCTTAGAGCAAGGGAGAGATGCAGCTGAAAAAGCGCTTGGGGCACAGGAAGAGAAGATAAAAGAAGCGATCGCGGTAAGCGAAGCGAATATAAACGATCGACTGGACAGGATAGAGAAAACGATGATTGCACAGGGGCAAGTAAAACGCGGAGTAGCGGGGCAAGTTCCGGCAGGAGAAAAAGAGAGCGGGAAAGGAGTGTGGCTCCTGTATGATGAAGCGTATTTGGCAGGGAAAGAAGAAGAAGCCTACCGGCTTTTAAAGGGAAAGAAATATGCCGCGGCATATCAACTATATGATGAAATTGTAGAAAAAGATCCTGAGCGACTTATGAGCCGGTATTATCGGATGTACAGCTTGTTTTACGCGAATGAAATGAACAAAGAAAACTATGAATTTCTGTTGAAAGAAATTGAATATCTTCGGGAAAAGGGCATGAGAGAGGACAGCTTTAAAAAGATAGAAACGTTTATCGAAAAGGAGCGAGCTATAGAATATGAAGCGCGGTAAGCTACTTTTATTAACATCTATGATTATCGTATGGGCTACTGCCGGGGTATATGGGGAGCAGGTATATATCGCGCCGATCTTAACTGTGGATGAAGGCGGGGAAAGTTATGGAATAGACGAGCGGTATCGGGATGATATCTATACGAGCATAGAGGAACAAAAAGGTGCTCTTGCGATGACGGCTGTGAAAACACCTGCACAGATAAAGACGGTGAGGTCTTCCTATGATGCCTTAAAAGTATGTAAAGAAGAAAAAATAGCATATTTATTGTACGGGTGGATTAGAAAAAGCGAACAGACGTATGAGGGAGAGATCAGAATATTTGATGGAGAGGGACGTAAGAACATTTACACGGTATATGAAAAAGACGGAGCGGAAGATTACGAAGCATTTATACAAAATATCAGCAGAAAAGTAGTGAGAAAATTGGAGGAGCTTTTTTACCTGCCCGATAGAGATGAAAATAAAACACACAGTAGAATCAATGTGCAGGTGGAAGCGGGGTATTGGATATTTATCAACAAAGCGTGGCTTCAGTATTTAAGCGGTACGGTAAGTGCCGGAGGAGGGTTGGAAGTCATTCCGAATGACGGAGCCGTTTTAACGAAAAAAATGAACCTCTATTTTTCTATCGGGTGTGCCGCGGACTACCGGTTTGGAGTTAGCGGAAAAGGGGCAGTAAAAAGTTACTTACATAACGTGAATATAGCGGGATATATGAATACATATCTTCATTTCCGTAATGATCATCGTATCTACGGGAAAATGGGGGTAGTATACGACTTTGATATTCTTTCATATACGGATAAATATGCGGATACGCGTGTAGTCAATTCGGGTGCGGTCGGTATTGTCGCCGGGCTTGGATATAAATACGGAATAAGCGAAAAGGTAAAGCTCGTATTTGAAAGCGATTTTGAATGCATTTTTTATAAGAAAGTGATGGGAAAATATAAAGGGACGTTCGGGGTGGAAGTGGAAGTATTTAAAAAGGAGTATAAGGGAAGATGAGACGGAGCGTGGTTGCAGCGGCGTTAATAGTAGGTTCAATAGTGATATATGGCGGATGCGGGAACGGGATATACGGCATTGTCGCACGGGATCAGGGAGATCCCGATACGTTTTATCTGAACGTAGACTCATTTAGCGAAGAAAATGTCATACGGTGCAGTTGGGCAAAAGATGAGCGGAGTGATAAGTATATTGTGATGAGGAGTGAAGATAGGGAGCCGTTACATTTTGAAAAAGTATATGAGGGAGAGGGGACGACGTATGAAGACGCGGTGTTAAAAGAAGATACGCGGTACTTATATCGGCTGGATAAGGTGCGGGGGAAAAAAGGTTTTAAAGGAAAGACGCATTACATGGGGATATACAGTAAACAGGTAAAAGATGTGTATGAGCCGAATGATAAGAAAGAGAATGCAGTTCTTTTGGAAAGCGATAAACAAGCAAATGTGTATTATTACCGGTCGACGGAAGGGACGATTTTAGAGGATGAAGACTGGTATAAGGTAAGAGTTCCCGCGAGGAGGCAGGCGAAGATAACGATTGTCTATAATGTTGCAAACCAGCCCTTTGTTATCACGAAACCGGACAACGGAGAGGAGGAGCGTCCTGCAACGAATGGCGCCGTTGAGATAAAAAACGATACGGACTACGAAAAAGAATTGAGGTTTAAAATATCATTGGATAAGAACATTGTCGTAAGCGGAAGTGCGGGAGGTGTATACTATTCGTATACCTTGCGCCTTCTATCAATTGAGTAGGGAAAGCGCGAGATGAAAAGAAAGGTTGTTTTACTGGGCATACTTTTTTTATCGCTTTGCTTATATGGACAGGAAGCGGAAGAAGAAAAGAGCAGCGAAAAATATGAGCTGCAATACATCGAAGCGAAAAAATTTGTCGACGCATTACCGGAAGGATTGAAGAAGAACAAAATATATATATTAACGGACAGAAACGGATTTGTTATTCGGTGCGGAGAAGAAGAGAAAAAGATAATAGCAGAGTATATCGAGATACTGGATAAGGAGCCGAAAGCGACGGCGGTAACGCTAAAGTATCTATCCACGGAAGAACTGTTAAGGAATTTACCGCCGTCGGTGAATAAAGAAAGCATAACGGTAACGAGTAACCCGAACATTCTTTTTTTTAACGGAAGTGAGGGGAGAAAAGAGCAGTTTTTAAAAGAACTGGAACTGATCGATAAACCGAAGGCGCAGATACGGTACCAATTATTGGTGGTGCAGTATGAGAAAAGTGAGGATATGAATTGGACTAAGAGCCTAGAAGTAAAGAAGAGTAAGGGACAGCCGATGAGTGAGTTTTCCGGAGTGATGAGTAATATCTTTAATATCAATTTTGATATTGTTTCGAAATTCGGCTATCAGTTTATTGCGAAGTTGAGCTTTGAGTTATCCGAAAACAAGGCACGAGTATTAGCGGACACAACGCTGAATGGACTGACGGGAGAAGAGGTGAAATTCCAAAATACGAATACGTTTCGCTATATCGATAAGACGTTCGATTCAAATGGCAAGCCCTTATATGGGTCGATGAGGGAGATAACGTCGGGGTTATTGCTAAATATCAAGGGGAATGTTTCCGGAGACGGAATGATAACGATGGAAGTAAATGCGCAAGTGTCGAAGCAGGGATCGGGGGGAGTAACAAGCGGGGTGCTGCCGCCGACGTCGGAGAAGATCGTAAAGACAAAGGTGAGGACGCAATCGGGTACGCCGATTATTATCGGCGGTTTGTTGCAAGCGGAAAGAAATTCGAGTGAAAAAAAAGTACCGGGACTCGGCGATATACCGATAGCGGGAATGTTATTTAAAGATACGAGCGGGGCGGAAACAGTGACGGAGATGGTTATTTACATTGTGCCGTATCTGCATCGGGAGAAAGAGAAAAAAGAGAAAAAGAGCGAGCGACTGATGCGGCTGTATAAGAAGTATGTAGAAGAAGCGAACTGAAAAGCATCGGAAAATTTTATAGGAGTAACTATGAAAAAGACAAACAAGATTATTACTTTGTTGTTGTGCCTCGGATTATTGACAGGATGTGTTAATCAGTACAGTTCGGGAGGTACCGTCGGAAATAACCCGCTTGACGAAGGGAAAGAAATAGAGGAAAAGGAGGAAGAGAGCAAACCCTCTGAAGACATATTGTTTACTAAAGGAGCCGACGGGAAGGTTATATTTAAGGTAAACGACACAAAATATTGGAGTGTAAGAGGATACACCTTATGGAAATTTTTTGGAGAAGAGATAAATAAACAGAAACCGTGCATACGGGTCGTAAAGAAAGCAGGCGCAAGCGAAGCCGGATACGGGCTTATATGTTACAGTACCAAGACAGAGGTAGGACAGAAGCAGTACCGGATACTCGTTGTACTGATACATACGGACGGAAGATATTCGGTAGGCTATGCAATAAATGGGGAATACAAGAGTATCGTGTGGAAAAAAACGAGCGAACGGTTGGCAAAGGGCTACGGGGTGGCGAATAGTATCAGCGTAAAGAAAGCGGGAAAGGCGATACAGATATACTTTAACGACGAAGAGTATAAGGGAGAAGCAGCGTACACGATAAACAACGCTGATGAGTATGCCTTAGGAGAAGGGGAATCCGGAGTGATAGGAGTAATCTCGGCGAAAGACAAATTTCCGAGCGAGAGTGTGTGGATAGAGTACGAGGCGGTACGGTAGGCTGAACAGAAGGGAGAAGCAGATGAAAAGAATAAAAGAAGCCTTGGCAGGGATAGTGAAGAAAGCAGTATTTACGGTCTACCTTTTTACGGTGATAGCGCCGACGGGTGTGTACGGACAGGGGCGGAGAGAAGGGTCGCGCGGCGTGAAGAGAGAAGCAAGCGAGCTCGTAGCGCAAAAGGTCATTGGGGAAGAGGGAGGCGTGTTAGAGGCGGAAGGAGTGAGATTTGTTATTCCTCGCGGAGCAGTGGAAGAGGCAACAAAGATAACGATTAGCCGACTGTATGAAGTAGCAGAGGGAGGAGAAGTAAAGAACGTAACGGCAGGCTTTGGCGGATGGCGGTTTTTACCGAAGGGGATGAAGTTTAAAAAAGCGTGTGAGCTATCGCTTGAGTACGACGAGCGGATAGAAGCAGAATACGCGGAAGAGATATACACGTACTATTACGATGAGAAAGAGAAGCGGTGGGTTGCATTAGAGCGAAAGAGAGTCGATGAGGAAGGGAAGCGGATCGAATCGTATACGGATCATTTTACGGATATGATCAACGGGACATTGAGTTTACCGGAGAGCCCTGAACCGGTGCGTGTGAACTTAAACAGCATCAAGGAATTAAAAGCGGCGGATGCGGCAGGCGGGATAGAGGGAATAGAAGGATTACAAGGGGGAAGTGAAGGAAGCGCGGCGTTCGGTATAAAGCTCAAAGTACCGGAAGGAGTGAAAGGGATGGCACCTGAGCTGTCGTTACGCTATGCGAGCGGAAGCGGCTGGGGACTATTAGGGAAGGGATGGAGTTTAGGAGGAATAGAAAGCATAAGCATCGACACGCGGTTTGGCTTACCTGAGTATAACGGGAAGGATACGTACCTAGTGGAAGGCAGCCGTGTGAGGTATGAAGGGGGAGCGTGGATAAAGGAGCAGGAGCAGCGGTATGAACGGATAGCAAACGGCTGGGTCGAAGGGAGAGGAGTAAGTGAAAATTACTTTGAGGTAACGGGAAAAGACGGAGGGGTAAAGATATACGGGAAAGAAAGGTGGAGCGGCAAAGGAGCAGGTGCAAAATATATTTATTATTTGGATCGGGAGAGAGACAGCTTCGGAAACGAGGTACAGTATGTGTACAAGAAGGAAACCGGAGCAGAGGGTGAAGAGGTACTTCTTGAACAGGTTATCTACGGAAAAGAGAGAGATCGAAAGGTAACCATAGCGTATGAAGGAAGAGGAGATACGCGGATAGACGGACGGGGAAAGTATGTGAGGAAAGAGAGTAAGCGGATAGCGAGCATCGAGATGAGCGTCGGTGGGCGGGCGATAAGAGCATACGGCTTTGAATATAGAGAGAATGAGATGGGAGAGAGCCTTCTTGAAAGGATAGCAGTGAAGGGAGAAGGAGAAGCAGCGGGGTATGGGTATGAATTCGGGTATGAGCAAGCAGAGACGGATGAGAGGGGAAGGATAAAAGTATTCGGAGAGACGGAAGGGTGGGAAAGAAGCGGGAGCATAGCGGAAAGCGTACACATAAGCGGAGGAGGAAGCGGCAGCGGAGGAGCGGGAGTGAACTTTGGAGGCGCCGTGTCGATATCGGGAGGCATGACCGCTTCTGCCGGAAGCGGGAGTGGGCATAGTAAGCGGAATTTTGTGGATGTAACTGGAGACGGGATAGCGGACATTGTGGAGTGGAAGAAAGGGGAAATAAGGATATATGAAGGGAAAAAACGCAGCGACGGAAAGATAGGATATGAGAGGGCTGAGTACTTTGACGGGAAGGCTTTAAAGGGGCTTTATTTAAGTGAGAATGAGGATTGGAACTGGAGCGTCGGCGGGAAGGTAGACATCAATGTTGGAATCAGGGATGTAAATGCCGGAACGGGTAGGGGATTAACGAAGCAGTGGAGCCGCGGGGAGAGCAAAAGCGAATTTACGGATGTGAATCGGGACGGATATGTGGATTTTGTGTCGAAGGGAAGATACTACGAAAACGATAGGGGAAGGGGCTTTAAAGAAGGAGTCGGTTTACAGGGAGTGGAGAAAGTAGGGCTGGGGGTTAGTGAAGCAGAGAAGAGGGAAGCGGAAAAAGGGCATTATTTTCAAGAAGGGGTACAAGCGTGGCGGAGTGCGGTCAGCGGGAAAGTTGAGATAGGAGTAGAAGTAAAAGAAATAGGGGCAGGACAGTTAAGCGTGTGGAAGGGGACGAATAAAGAAGGAGTGAAGATCGGAGAATGCAGGGAAAAGAAGGCGTATGTTTTTACAGAAGCGGTGAGACGGGGCGAATATATTTATTTTGCGACGGAAACGGATAACAAGGCAGAAATCGGAGAGAGCGTCAAAGCGGGGATACGGATACGGTACAGCGAATACCAAAGAGATGAGTTACTGGGAGCGCATATAGCGTACCAGCTGCCTGAAAGGCTCACTGTTGCGCAGATTGATGAAACATGGAAAAGATACTATGAAGCAGATCCCGGGGGAAGCGGGGAGTGGAAACTTAAAGCGGGGAATTACGTTACGCGGCTTGATGAGGAAGCGATAGAAAAGATACTGGAAAAAGGGTATTACACATACATCGGCAGTGAGATAGGAAAAGATGCCTTTGAAGCATTTTATAACGGACTGGGAACAGATACTGCAAAAGAAAGCCTAAAAAAGAGTATGGAATACGACGGGGGCTTTGAACAGTATGTGTACGACGGGCAAGAGAGCGGCGCTACACTGAACAGTGATGTAATCAAAAAGATGAGTGAAGCCGAGCAAAAAGAAGCGGCAGGGTATAAAAACGTTGACGGAGGCGTGAAGTACCCGCTGTATTATGAGGATGGGAAAGCCTACTACCGCGATAGGCTGACCTTGAAAACGAATAGCGAGCGGGAAAAAGGAGCGCGAGGTTACGAAGATACGGAAGGGATAGCAGTAGGAGCAATCAACGGGAAGACGTACCGGCTGGGCAAGGAAGGAGGAACGCTTGTTCTGTATGAGCAGGGAAAGAGAAAAGAAGAAGCGATTATAACGAAAGAGGGTGATACGGTAAAGGCGGTAGTGGATGGGCGGAATAAAACAGGGTATGAGTTTTCGATTGTGCTTGAGGGGAGAACACTCGGGAAGATAATCAGTGAGCAAGAATATGAGAAAGGGATGGGCGATATTGTCGAGCGCGGTATCGAATATCGTATCAGCCGGGTAGAAGGCTTGAGTGAAGCTGCGTATGAGAAGATAAAGGATAAAACAGTTATCAAAAACGCCCAAATGGTTGCGATCGGAACGCTGTATGAGAAAGCGGGAAATAAGCGGCGGCTAAAGGAAAGTGAAGGAGCCCTCGTTATACAAGCGATAGCAGAGGCGTTAAAAGAAGCGCGGAGCGGGATTAAAGTTATTATCGAGCAGAGAGAAGCAGGAGAGGTACGGATACGGGAGGTTGGGGTATTCACAGCGGAAGAGAAAGAGGCAATTGGAAGAGAGTATTTTGAAGCGATTGGAAGCTTGTATCAAATAAAGAGCGGGATAGGAGAAGCTGAACGTGCGCAGCTAGAGAAGAAGCTGAAGCGGTATGAAAGTGAGGCGTATGATTTTCCATACTTTACGTATGATGGGGCAAAGAAAGAATACCGGACAACAAAAGAGCACCTTGAGAAAGAAGAAGTGAGGAAGTTTTTAGCGTATGTAGAAAGCTATTATTACGAGGAAGTGGGGGTGGTAGTAGAGTACCCGCAGGAGAGCCGGTATCCGGTACGAGACGGGAAGATAGCAATAGTGAAGATACAAGGGGGGCAGGTCGTAACAGTCGAGGAAGAGATAGCTGTGTACCGAGGAAATGAGAACTATGAAAGCGGGAAGTATGAAGGGACTGCCGGCATAGAAGGCTTTAACCGGCATGAGCGGATGTATGGCGGAGGGAAGCGGTGGTATTACGGACTGTATTCGAGGTGGGGGGAACAAAAGTTCAGTATTGCTTCTCTTTTTGCACCGAATGAGTATGATGAAAGCGCGGCCTATAAAGACGAGAATGTTGCTGAACGAAAGAAGCAAAATATTAAAGAGAGCCAGAAAAATGGTGAAGAAGAGAAAAATAAGTTTGCCAAGACGCTGAAAGAGAATGGAAACGAGGAAGCGATTGGAGAGACGGTAAAAGCAGAAGTAATGCAGAAGATACAGGAAGGGGTGACACTGGGCGGGTATATTCCGGTGCAGAGATATCAAACATACGTAAAGAAAGGTCAGGAGAGCGAACCGAAAGGAGAAGCGCCGAAGAAGGAAAGGAGAAGCGGACTTGTTTTTTCAAAAGAAAGCCTTATCGGAGCGTTTGCGAGCACGAGTGAAAACGGTTTTGATAGAGAGGGAGAAGTTTCGAGCACCATTCATTACTATGCAGCGTATATTGATAATGAAGTGCTGCACTCAAGCCGGATCACCGGGGGGGCATACAAAAACCTGCCGTGGGTAAAGGACGGAGGCTTTGCCCTTTCCGCGAACGAGAGCAGTAGTTTTGATAAAACACTCGAAGCACACGCGGGTGTGTCAGTCGCATCGATCAATGCCAGTGTCGGTTTTAATAAGGGAGAAAGTAAGCAGGTACAAAGCTATCAAGACATCGATGGGGATGGGTACCCTGATATAGTAAAAACAAGCAGCGGAGGCCTGAGCGTCCAGTACGGGAATGCAGAAGGAGTCTTTCAGAAGAAGAAAGGAGGTATACAGGGAGGAGCACTGTCGACTAATAGTAATGAATCGAAAGTATTTGGAGCGGGTATAGGGCTTTCAGGATCGGTCGGGGTAATCAGAGATACTGAAGGGAGAGTTAAAAGCATTACACTGGAACCGGCCGGTTCGACACCGCATGGCGCGAGTGTGAATGAGGGAGTAAACTATTCCAGAGGCTGGCAGCAGCAGACAGGTGGATTAGTAGACATAAACGGAGATGGGCTACCCGATTACCAAACGGCAGCAGGAGCGAAGCTAAACCTTGGAGAAGAATTTAGAGCGGTAGGGGCGTGGCAGGCAGTGAACGTATCGGAAGGAAGCGTTAAAAGCGGCGGGGGAAACTTCGGCATAGGAGTGAGTGCCGGGGCGAAGGCGAATTATGGCGGAGGAAACCTAGGGGTCAACGTGAATATCAGCCAGACGGCCACAGAATCCCTTATAGCAGACATCAACGGAGACGGGTTACCGGACGTATTAAAAGTAAAGGAAGACGGCAGCTATGCCGTCAAACTGAACTATGGAGCAGGCTTTGACGGGAAAGAAAAGACAATAGAGATACGGAATATCGAAGGGGCAGAGTACGCTGCGTATTATAACCGTGTAGTGGCGGATCTTGTGGGGACATCCGAGAAGATACAGGTACCGTACCGGCCGGAAAATATGAATAAGAGTACCGAAAGAAGTGAAATAGAAAAGTTATTACAGATACCGAAAGCATTGGAGTTTAACACAAGCCAAAGTGTGGGAGTCTCCGGAGGATTATCGGGACAGATAGGGTTTCTTGTGTGGGTAGGGATTTTTATTACCTGTAACTTTTCAGGTGGAGTGAATGGAACCTATAGCAAAAGCGAAGTGAGCTTACGCCTCTTTGACGTAGACGGGGACGGCCTCGCCGACAGGGTCTTCAACATCGGAGGCTCCGATAAGCTGTATGTACAGCGGAACAAGTTAGGGAAAGTAGGACTATTAAAAACGATACACCTTCCGACCGGCGGCAGCTATGAGATAGAGTATCAAAGAGTAGGGAACACACGGGAGCTGCCGCAGAGTAAGTATGTGCTAAGCAGCGTCACAATGAACTCAGGGCTGCAGAGTAAGAGCGGAAACATACAATCGTACCGCACAACCTACACCTACAAAGACGGCTACTATGACCGCAAAGCAAAAGAGTTCTACGGGTTTAAGACGGTAAAAGCAGTAACGGGAACGGGAAAGACGAGCGAGACGGAGTATTACATTGATGCCTATTACCGCAAAGGGATGGTAAAAAAAGAGACGGTCAGCCATAACGGCATCGTTTATTCGATAAAAGAGTATGAAACGGATGAAGTCCCCCATGCACGGGTAAAGCGAGAGTGGAACACCATACGGGAAGGATACCGGTCGATACAAACGGAAAGCGATTATCGCTATGATCGATACGGTAACGTTACGGAGCTGGACGACAAGGGAGACGTCAGTAGAAGCGACGACGACATCATTGCCCGAATACGGTATTGGGACAGTGCCGATGAGCGGCGCTACTTTAAAGCGCACCCCGAACGGATAGAAGTGCTGGACGGCAAGAGCGGCAGGTTATTGCGGAAACGCGAAGGACGCTACGATAATAACACCGGTGCGATAACGGAACTAAAGCAATACATCTCAAGCGGCACGAGTCTTACCTACACGATAGACTGGGATGAGAAGGGAAACATTAAGACCCTGATAAGTCCCACAGGCAAGAAGGTAAGCTACCGCTACCAAGATGGGATATACCCGGTTAAAATAACGGAAGAAGGCAGTAAAGGCGGCACTCCGTACGAGAGTACGCTCCTGTGGGACAGTGCCTTAGGAGTAAAACTTGAAGAAACCGACAGCGCGGGTAACACCATGAAGTACCGCTACGACGGGTTCGGCCGCGTAACGGAAGTGAAAAGCCCTTACGATACCGGAAACGTACCTTACGCAAAGTACGAGTACCATACCCCTTCATCTTCTTTCTGGTACACGGTAACGGCAAATAAGCTGACTACCAAAGCAACGGACAAAGCCGTGATGAAAACGATAGTCATGCACGACGGCTTAGGCCGCGCCCTCTACACCGCGAAAGAAGGGGAAGTGTACCGAGAAGGAACCGCCGGAGAAACGAATGTCGGCTGGAATATATCAGGCGCAACCTACTACGATGAGGCGGGAAGAAAGATAAAAGAAGGAATGCCGTTCTTCTATGGCGGCGATTTACCGAATGAACTTGCCAACAAAGCCGTCTACGCAAGCGTCGAACAGTTCTATGAGCTGAACGACTTTACCAAGCTCCGCAACGAAACGGTATACACCTACGACGGCATAGACCGAGTAATAAAAACATTGTTGCCGGACGGAAGCGAACAGAAAAACGAGTACGCAATAGAAAACAGCCTACAGGTAACAACCGCAACCGACCCGCTTGAGAATAAGAGCGTTACGAAAAAAGACGCGCGCGGAAACATCCGCGAAGTCGAACGAAGGGACAAGGCAAACAACATCCTCACCAAAGGCAGATATGAATACTCTGTATTGGGCGAAATGCTTCGCGCATACGATGCGAACGAAAACATTGTCTCGGTAACATACGACCTGTTAGGGAGAAAAGTAGCCTTAGAAAGCAAAGACACCGGAAGGAAAGAATGGCGCTATGATAGCAAAGGCCTCCTTGAAGCGGAATCGGATTCACTGCTGCGTAGTAAACTCAGTGAGATACAGTACGTCTATGACGGTTTTGACCGGCTTATAAAGATAGACTACCCGTTTAGTGAAGACGTAACCTATGAATACGGCGAAGCAGGGCAAGTGGGTGCCGGAGAGATAATCCGCAAAAAAGATGAGAGCGGAGAGATACGCTACAAGTACGGGAAGTTAAGCGAAGTTGTAGAAGAGACACGAACGATTAAGCGTTACGAGGCGTTAAGCGAACCGGAAACGGCAACCTTTACCTACCGCTCCGACTACCTCGGCCGTATGCAGACCATGAAGTACCCCGATGGGGAGACCATTACCTATACCTACGACAAAGGCGGACAGCTCAAAGGCGTAAGCGGTGTAAAAAACACGGTAAAAGGAAGTGAAACCTATTCCTATATTGATACGATTGTCTATGACGAACACGGGCAGAGAGTCTACATCAAATACGGAAACGGCGTAGAGACCCGCTACCGCTATGACGACAAACGGCGGTGGCTGAAAGACATAGAGACGAGAAATAAGCAAACAGACGAGGTGTTCCAGAAAATCACCTATAGTTTTGACAAAGTCGGGAACGTCTTAGGCTACAGCAATGACGCAAGCGTGTACGAGACGAGCCAAAGTTACTCATACGACAACCTCTACCAACTTATCGGAGTAGAGGGGACAAGCAACCAATACAAAGCGATAAAAAGCTTTGGAAGCACACCGGTCAATGTCGCAAAATACAAGCAAGACTTTGCCTTTGACGGCATCGGAAACATGACAAAGAAGTCCAGTACCACAAACCTCCCCGGCGCCCGCGGTAACGCCTACCCGAAAGCAGAGCTTGACTACAGTCTTGATTACGAATACGACCCGGCCTATGCACACCGGCTCGTACACGCCGGAAACCGCTACTACCGCTATGATGCGAACGGCAACATCACGGCAGAAAAAGACGGCCCCTTTACCGAGGATGATGAGTTTATCTTTACCTACAGCTACGACCCTGACACCGACGTATACGGCGCCGACTACGGCTTCGGCCTTGACGCCCCGAAGGAGACAGAAGAGACGCGTCCTGAAAACCTATTTGCATACCGCCGTAACTACACGTGGAATGAGAAGAATCAGTTAACGAAGTCAAGCGATCGTACGTACACCGTACACTACCGCTACGGTGAGGACGGGCAGCGAGCGCTCAAGTATACAGAAGAGGGACGTTCTGAAACGCTCTACTTTAATAACTTCTACACGATACACATCCCCGTGCAAGACAAAAACAATCCGCAGGGCTTGCGAGTGCATAAGCACATCTTTGTGGGTAACTCACGTCTTGTAACGGCAATGACACACACCGACAACAACGGAGATAATGCAGAGCAACGGGAGAAGCGCTACTACTACCATTCAGACCACTTAGGCAGCGCGCAGTTTGTAACCGACTGGAGAGGTAAACAATACGAGCACATCGAATACACACCTTACGGGGAACTGTGGATAGAAGAAGTAGCTGCGGGGTTAGACAAACTGCCGTTCAGGTTTACCGGCAAGGAGATGGATGAGGAGACGGGCTTATACTATTACGGAGCGCGCTACTTAGACCCGAAGTATAGTAGATGGTTGAGTGGAGACCCGGCGTTGGGAGACTACGTCCCAGCTGCAGGCACTGATCCGTCAAAGCTTGCGGGAATGGGCGGCGTATATAATACGGTCAATTTACATCTCTATCATTATGCGGGGAATAATCCTGTGAAATTCCTAGATCCGACAGGATTATATGATGAAGAAAACGGATATACAAAACAAGAGATAAAAGATTTTAAAAATATGAGTGTAAAAGATCAATTGGCTTATTTAAAAAGTGAAGTTGGTAGTGTAAAAAAAGGAACAACAGCAGCTGGTGCAAAGGCTGGATTTATGCGAACTCAACTAAAAAATAATATGAAATTACATGGATTGTTTTTTAGTATGTCTGGTGATGAAAAATTTATGAATGAGGATTTACGTTCATTTTTGAATCTGAATTCAGAGGGTAAAAATGAATATTCAAGAGCAGATATGGAAAAAGGTGGATGGTTTCAAATGATTCCATATCTGGGAGATAATGAACATCAGCGTAATCAAAATGGTGGAAGAAATGTAAAATTCTGCAATACAGATGGACGTGAAGCTATTTTCGATGCACAAGACAATTATATTGGAACAGAAATAGATTCTTCAACATATAATTATGGCTATGTTTCACGATTTAATCCAATATGTATAACATTAGGAAGTACCCATGGACAATATGATATGAAGCCGTTCTTCCGCCAAACTGGTACTAAACCATTTTATTGGAGCATGAGCGTTGGTTCTAATTATGGATTTAATTCAAGGTAACTTAGATGTCAAAAGTAATTAAACGCCCTATATTAGTATTAATTTGTCTTTTTTTAGTTTTTTCTTTATTTGAACAACGCAAATATTATGAGTTTACTTGTAAAAATGATACAAGTATGAAGAATATATTTAATTCAACTCAAATAAATCAGTTATCAAAAAAAGACTCTATTATGAGGATATCTGTTGGTAATGTAATCTTCTTAAAAACTCAGCATTTGGGTTTTAGGATTTTTGCTAAACAGAATTTTAGGCAAGTACGCATCAATCAACTTGAAATTTTATATGACAATAAACATAGAATTTTAAAAAAGCATAATGTTTATAAACCAGATGATTCTAACAAGAATAGGGTTATTTTCAAAAATTATGAAGTTGATGGCATTAATTATTCAGGAGTTGAAAAATTAATATTCTCTGATTTTAATACAAAAAACTTTTGTTGGGTAAATTTTTATAATATGTTTAAATGGCGACATGGAAAGTTGAATGATAAATTCCCTGTAAAAATTGTCTGCCATTATTCATTAGATGAAGAAAATTACACAGAAGAAATTGACTACATAGTAGAATGCAAAGAAGCATATCCATCTCGGTTATACAAGATTTTTTTTTAATCATTTAACTCAACAGAGTAAAAATTAAAACTCCGTAGTTTTCAAAAAAACTGCGGACTACCTACCGTACAAATTTACCGGCAAGGAGATGGATATGGTGGAGCCTTGGTTTTAGGAACTTGGGATTTGAATGCTCAAAATAAATCGGGTTCCCCGAATAGTTTGAGTGGTATTGGTGTTGGAGGTGCTGTATGGTGGTCTGCAACAGGGGTATGGAAAATTCATGAGGGGAAAAAATAAAATATGTATTTAGAGTGGATGAAAAAACATTTATTAATAATGACAATATTACAGTTTAGTTTAGTAATATTTGTACTAGTTTTTAAGCAAGAGTTTCGCTATGAAATATATTTAACTTCATTTTTAGGAGGTTCGTTTTGGGGCGTATTACAATATATTATTTGTAAGTTAGCTTATAAAAATTCAAAAAGTTTGAAGATAAATTTGATGCTTGTTATGTGGGATATATTTTTCTATTTTTCTGTTGTATTATCACTTCGAAATTCAAATGCGATAATTCAGATTATGGTTATTTTGTTCTTAGTTAGAACAGAATTAACAATCTTTTCTAGAAAGTTTAATATAAAAGGGAAATAGGTAGAGGGTAAGGCAAAATAACTAAGATTGGGAATTGAGCAATACAAATACGAACTGTGAAATAGAAAGAAATAATTATATGGATATAAAAGATTACTTTTATCAGCGTAACTATTCTCTCCCCCGGACAGCGATTGAAGCAGAAATCCTTTTTGCCGCGCGTATAATGCAAGTGCGGTTTTTGAAGCGCTTAAGCGGAAAAACACCGCTTAAACAAAACAGCAGCGGCGAAAAGATTGGAGCGGAAAGCGCGGTGCTGCATTTTGTTTTCTTTATAGTAATAGTAAACAAAATGCAGCAGTCCGCCAAAGAAGGATGCTTATTAAAAAGAAACACTGTGTTGGAGGTTTTTCCGCTTACGGCAGGGATTGCCGGAAGCGGAAAAACGGTGCCTTTTGAAAAGAGGCGGAGCAGATACAAGGAGACAGCCGAAAATAAAGCGGAGGCGTATCGGGTATACGTCGAGCATTTATTTTCGGCGTGCGACGCCGTAGATGCCCGCATATTTTCAAAAGGGGACGGGAACATGACAAGGAAGATAAGCACCACGAACCTCCCCGGCGGGCGCGGTAACGCCTACCCGAAAGCCGACCTTGACTACAGTCTTGATTACGAATACGACCCGGCCTACGCCCACCGGCTTGTACACGCCGGGAACCGGTACTACCGCTATGACGCAAACGGCAATATCACGGCAGAAAAAGACGGCCCCTTTACCGAAGACGATGAGTTTATCTTTACCTACAACTACGACCCCGACACCGACGTCTACGGCACCGACTACGGCTTCGGCCTTGACGCCCCGAAAGAGACGGAAGAGAGTCATCCTGAGAACCTATTTGCATATCGCCGTAACTACACGTGGAACGAGAAGAACCTCCTCACTAAATCGAGCGACCGAACCTACACGGTACACTACCGCTACGGTGAGGATGGGCAGCGAGCGCTCAAGTATACGGAGGAAGGACGTTCTGAAACGCTCTACTTCAATAACTTCTACACGATACATATCCCCGTGCAGGACAAAAACAACCCGCAGGGCTTACGAGTACATAAGCACATCTTTGTAGGGAACTCACGCCTTGTTACCGCGATGACGCACACCGATAACAACGGGGACAATGCCGAGCAGCGGGAGAAGCGGTACTACTACCACTCAGACCACTTAGGAAGTGCGCAGTTCGTAACCGACTGGCGAGGCCGCCAGTACGAGCATATCGAGTACACGCCCTACGGAGAACTTTGGATTGAGGAAGTCGCGGCTGGCTTAGACAAGCTGCCGTTTAGGTTTACCGGTAAGGAGATGGACGAGGAAACGGGGCTGTATTACTATGGAGCCCGCTACCTTGACCCGAAGTATAGTAGATGGTTGTCGGGAGACCCGGCGCTATCTTACTATGTTGATGGAAAATCAAATGGTTCATCCGGTGGTATTTATAATCCAATAAATTTTAATCTTTATCATTATGCGGATAATAATCCGATTCGATATATTGATCCTACAGGTTTAGAAGAAGATGTTTCTGAGGCGGAAAGGCAATTAAAAGAACTGAGACAACTTGGAGAAGAAATGTTTTACAAAGGAACAATTAATGGAATAAATTTGTATACAGAAAATTATGAAGATGGTTGCTATGCTCGAGCAACTGTTATTGCAGGAGAATTGGAAAAATTGGGTTTTGGAGTAACAGATTATTCTTATGTTACATCTCCTGTTATGCCGGGAGTTATAAAGGCAGAAAAAGCGGCAAAAAGAGATCCTTCAAAAGTTCCCGATAAAGATTCAGAAGGTAATTTTAATCGCTATAGATTTCATGTAGCAGCTACAGTTATTATTGATGGAAAGAAATATGTAGTAGACCCGTATTATCATAAGTCGTGGTTATCAATATCGGAACAAGAAGATTGGTATTCTTGTCAATATCCAAGGGGAACGTCTACACAACCCGCACATGATAAAAGTGAAAATCTGATTGGACCTCCGGCTATGACTTCGTGGAAAACACGAAGTAGTTATACAGGAACATTATCTATAAATGAATATGCTCAGGGATGGTTAAAGAATTATGATTCTGTAAAAAGAGATAATGAAAAAAACAAAAAGAACAATAATCCATATATATGGAGTGGCAAATGAAAAGAAAATTTTTAATAATAGGATTATTTATGATTTTTCAGATAAAGGCTCGTTGCTTTTCAGGGATAGTTTTTTGGGAATATGATAAAAAAGATACATATGATATAATAGTTTCAAAAAATTATAATGAATTGATTAAAGAAAAAGCATGTTCATTTTTTGTATCTTTTGATAAATGCTTGAAGTATGATAAAGAGGTATTGGAATTTTATTACTCAGATGAAGAAATAATGAATACGAAAATACAATTAAGAGATTATGATATTGGAAATGCATATTTTTCTGTTGTTGTTAATAATGAAATTGTATTAACGGGATTAAACAGACTTGGGTACTTTGGTGCAAAAATGTTAAAAGAGGATAGTGAGAATGTAATATATATATGTTGGATAGGAGTTAATATAAAGAGATTTAAATTAACAACAGATTATACAGCTGCATTTAACATGTGTTTGGATCAAGAAAAAGATTTAAAAAAAATTTGTACTAAAAAAATAGATGATTACTTTCTTAAAGAATAATAAAAGAGTAAAGATTAAACCTCATAATTTTTGTAAAATTGTTTAAGTCACTGCTGTAAGCTCCTAATATCGAAATAGTATTTTACAATTTGCCATTAGTGCATTATAATAAAACAGTTTGAAAGAAATCTCTGCAAGATATTCCCATGGAATATTTTGCAGTTTTGCTCTTTGACAATTCAGCAGCGACTACATTCCAAAAGCCCCGATAGACGACGAAGCCAAGAAGCACAACGAGAACCTGCCTGGCATGGGCGGGGTGTTTAATGTTGTGAACTTGCACCTATACCACTACGCGGGCATCGGGCAGCGAAGCGATAGCGAGCTTCAAGCCAATAATCCGGTTAAATATGTGGATCCTACCGGTAAGTTTTTTATTATTGATGATTTAATAGGGGCGGTAATTCAATCAATTCGTGATAATAATTGGTCAAATTTTGGAGAGAAGTTTAAATCCAATTTTATTAATACATGGAAATTGATCGGTCATTCAATATTGATGTTGCCGCAGACATTGTGGTTTGGGCCTCAAGAAATTCTCGGATTACTATTAGGGTATGGCTTTATTCTCGGATCGGGGGGAACCGTTGATTGGGATGGCGGTTTTAAATATGTAAACCTCCCAAACCGTGATGATGGAATAACATTAGGGAGCATTGGTATGGGACATCCTTCATTCAAATCGCATGAAAAAGGACATTATTACCAATCGTGGATATTGGGGCCGTTATATTTATTTGTCATAGGAATTCCAAGTATTATTCATGCGGCGATGCATAATACAAATAAATGTAATAGATGCAATGAACTTAAAGAAAATGGAGACGACGATCCTTATAAGCATTTTTGGACGGAGCAATGGGCTGAAAAATACAATAAAGACAAGAATAAAGAAGAAAAAAAATAATTGAAATAAGGAGTGCTGTATGAGAAAAATATACATAATATGTATAGCCGTAATAACGATGAGTCTAACATCATGTCTTCCTAGTGCGAGACTTTATATACTCAATGCAACTGATGACCATATTTTAGTGGAAGTAAAAACTATCTATCAAGTGTCAACTGATAAACTATATGATGTTCACGTTACTTATGACGGACTAATGGCTTTTAAGTACAAAGAAGAAAGTTCCTTTGGCCCCTCTATAGCATTGGCGCCGATAGTTATTAAACCTTCCGGGTTTGCCCGCTTAGTTTGGCGGCCGGCTAATTCTGATATTCTGTATAGTATGGGGTTTGGTGATTCTTTTTCACGAGATGAAGATGGTAAAGAATTTATAGATATGGATAAAATTATTAAAGCATTAGATACGGTGTTTATTGAAATGAATGTGTATAAAATTGTGCCGAATGAGGATGGAAAGGAATTGTTATATACCAAAAAAGATATTTTGAATGAGAAAAATATCTTTTTTACAGTATTCAATTTGAAAAAAGACATTGAAATCGACAAAAAATACAAAAAATTCTTGAAAAGAGGTGGATTTGGAAATTCCAGTTATATAGTTATAAGGGAAAAAACCGAAGAAGAAAAAAATGAAAACTAGTTATTGTAGTGTACAGTTTACCCGGTCTATCAGGTATCAAATGATAGCCTATGAGATTATAAAGAGCTCGTTATAAAACTTTACCCTCACTTCCCTCAGAACGAGTTACGGCCGTATGTGGGAAGCCATATCAAATCTGTACGTCCTTGTACAGATTTGATATCATGTTTTGCTGATGACAAAACATGATACTGTTTAGAACCACCACCATCCATGGCGGTATTGAAAGGGAAACTATTTTTTAAAGGTGAAAACAAATTGTTTTTATTCACAGCTTAATTATTCCCTCCCCCGGACAGCGATTGAAGCGGGAATCCTTTTTGCCGCGCGTATAATGCAAGTGCGGTTTTTGAAGCGCTTAAGCGGAAAAACACCGCGGGAACAAAACAGCAGCGGCGAAAAGATTGGAGCGGAAAGCGCGGTGCCGATACTTGTGTACCTTTGCATTGTATTAATAGTACACAAGTATCGGCAGTCCGCCAAAAGCATAACAATAAGAATTGCAAGAAACACTGTGCCGGAGGTTTTTCCGCTTACGATAGGAAGCGGAAAAACGGTGCCTTTTGAAAAGAGGCGGAGCAGATACAAGGAGACAGCCGAAAATAAAGCGGAGGCGTATCGGGTATACGTCGAGCATTTATTTTCGGCGTGCGACGCCGTAGATGCCCGCATATTTTCAAAAGGGGACGGGAACATGACAAGGAAGATAAGCACCACGAACCTTCCCGGCGCCCGCGGTAACGCCTACCCGAACGCAGAGCTAGACTACAGCCTCGATTACGAGTACGACCCCTCTTATGCACACCGGCTTGTGCACGCAGGAAACCGCTACTACCGCTATGACGCGAACGGTAACATAACGGCGGAAAAAGACGGCCCCTTTACCGAAGACGATGAGTTTATCTTTACCTACAGCTACGACCCGGAAACAGACGTATACGGCACCGACTACGGCTTCGGGCTTGACGCCCCAAAGGAGACGGAAGAGAGTCATCCTGAGAACCTATTCGCGTACCGGCGTAACTACACCTGGAATGAGAAGAATCTCCTCACTAAATCGAGCGACCGCAGCTACACCGTACATTACCGTTACGGTGAGGATGGCCAGCGCGCCTTAAAGTACACCGAAGAAGGGAGAAGCGAAACTTTATACTTCAATAACTTCTACACGATACACATCCCCGTGCAGGATAAGAATAACCCTCAAGGCTTGCGCGTACATAAGCACATCTTTGTCGGTAACTCACGCCTTGTTACGGCAATGACCCACACCAATAACAACGGAGACAATGCCGAGCAGCGCGAGAAGCGGTATTACTACCACAGTGACCACTTAGGCAGTGCGCAGTTTGTAACCGACTGGCGCGGTAGACAATACGAGCACATCGAATACACACCTTACGGGGAGCTCTGGATAGAGGAAGTCGCCGCAGGCTTAGACAAGCTGCCGTTTAGGTTCACCGGTAAGGAGATGGATGAAGAAACCGGGCTGTATTATTACGGAGCACGCTACCTTGACCCGAAGTACAGTAGGTGGCTGAGTGGCGACCCGGCACTAAACGATTACATACCGAAAGCGCCAATAGACGATGAGGCAAAGAAACATAACGAGAAACTGCCGGGAATGGGTGGGGTGTTTAATGTCGTGAACCTGCACCTGTACCACTACGCGGGGAATAATCCGGTGAAGTATACTGACCCGGATGGGAAGAGTGAAGAACTGGGTAGTGATGCAAGTGATCATCTATTGGTGAGAAAAACTGATGATGGCAAGCATGTTATTATAGATGGAGGCAATCGATATAACTATGTTGAACAAGCCCTTATAAACTATATAAATACAGGAGACGAGAGATATCTCAATCAAGTACCTAAAACTTCTGATCCGTTGGCAGTTGCTGGAATATCGGCTTTTATAGCAGATTATCTTGATAATAATGATACTAACAGTAACTCTATAGGAAGCAAGGGCGAAACGATGTTTGCAATTGCAATAGCTGTTGCCGGTTCATCAGGTGGAAATAGAGATGCGCACAACCGTCCATTTGCATCAACAAAAGAAGCAACAGCTGCAGCCGCAAAATTAGGCTTTTCAAAGACAAACTATTTTTCTGAAAGAGAGCCTGTATATAAAAAAGGACGTTTATATATAACCCCTGACAGAACATCACATAATGGAGGTGTATGGAAGATGGCTGATTCTGTAGCGGGTTTAAAACAATGAAGTACGCGTATGGGTACTTATGATGCGAATTTAAATAGGATAGGAGACTAGTGATCAATGAATTATCGAGTAACAAAATATAATCCTGTATATCGAAACGAGAAAGGTTGGTATATGAGGGATGAGTGGACAGATTATAGTGTAGCTGTAAAAACGGGAATGAAGAGTGAATATGATGAATATAAAAGGGTGGAGGATCTCTATATCCGCTATTTGCATATAGGTTTACAAAGCGCCGCGGATAAAACTTTTACTATTAATTGGCTGGAACGTTATAAAAATGGAATAAAAAAACATATCAACCATTTGCAAGATTGTAATAAAGAGCTTTTATTTAAAATAAGGGATAATTATAAATGCTCTATTGCTGAAGTAGAGGATATTGCAAGGTTTATATTAAGAATGCTTGTATGGTGTACATTTGATAGCATGTCATCGTATGTTGATTTTGGCTATGACTATTATATGTTTGTTGGAGGAGTGTATTATGATGATAAAACTATTAAAGATGCAGCGTTAGAAGGGATATATATCGAACAAATGGATTCGCCCATGTTATATCGATGTGATATCGAATATCGGAATGAATTGATGCAAGTGTCGAAAAAACGGTGTTAGATTCTTCTTGTTTGGATAGGTTTAAATGATAACGATGTTTTTTTCTATATTGTTGTACCAACAAATGGATACCTACTGAAACAAAAAGTTTTAATGGTTGGGGTCTGTGGGGAAAGCAAATATATACTCTAAGAAGGTATATGAGAAAAACATTATGAGGGGTGAGTAAATGAAAAAGAAGTGTTTATAGGCTCTTTATGCCTTTTCTTTTATGCTTTGCATTGGTTCGTTGTATATATTCATAAATGTTATAAATAATAGGTCGCCTAAAATGGATAAGCAATTAAAATTTACTGGAGTATTAAAAATGTATTTAATACTGAATAATCACTTATCCAGCGATATTATTTTTTATGATGGAGATGCAGAAAAATTTTCCGATCTATTAAATGAAATAAAGAATGGAAAAGAGATAGCAGTAGGAAATGTGCCTAAGTGCGCGATGTTCGAAGGAATTTATTACATTGAATTAACTACAACAGACGGTGAACAATATTCTTATGAGATGCAGACAGAGAATATTGTTTACGATATCACGAATAATGTATTTATAAGAGTCAGTATGGTAGATAGATTAAGAGGATTAACATTACTCTATTTATTACAAAATCATTATTCATTGAAATAACAATTAATGGAATATTATTTCAAGGACTGAAAAGTAATAAAGCAGCTCCACTCTCTTTTCCGTAGAACGAGTTACGGCCGTATGTGGGAAGCTATATCAAATCTGTACGTTCTTGTACAGATTTGATATCATGTTTTGCTGATGACAAAACATGATACTGTTTAGAACCACCACCATCCATGGCGGTAGTGAAGGGAAAAATATTTTTTTAAGGTGAAAATAAAATTTTGTTTTTATTCACAGCCTAATTATTCTCACCCCCGGACAGCGATTGCAGCAGAAATCCTTTTTGCCGCCCGTGTAATGCAGGTGTGGTTTTTGAAGCGGCCGAGCGGAAAAACACCGCGGGAACAAAACAGCAGCGACAAAAAGATTGGAGCGGAAAGCGCGGTGCTGCATTTTGTTTTCTTTGAAGTTATAGTAAACAAAATGCAGCAGTCCGCTAAAAGCATAACAATAAGAATTGCAAGAAACACTTTACCGGAGGTTTTTCCGCTTACGATAGGAAGCGGAAAAACAATGCCTTTTGAAAAGAGGTGGAGCAGATACAAGGAGACAGCCGAAAATAAAGCGGAGGCGTATCGGGTATACGGTGAGCATTTATTTTCGGCGTGCGACGCCGTAGATGCCCGCATATTTTCAAAAGGGGACGGGGACGGCTTACCTGACAGGGTCTTCAACATCGGAGGAGCCGATAAGCTGTACGTACAGCGGAACAAGCTTGGTAAAGTCGGGCTTTTAAAGAAAATAAAACTACCGACCGGCGGCAGCTATGAGATAGCGTACCAAAGAGTAGGGAACACGCGGGAGCTGCCGCAGAGTAAGTATGTGTTAAGCAGTGTAACAATGAACTCAGGGCTGCAAACAAAATCAGGAAACGTACAAAGCTATAAAACGCAATACAGCTACAAAGACGGCTACTATGACCGCAAAGCAAAAGAGTTCTACGGATTTAAGACGGTACGCGCGGTAACGGGAACAGGCAAGGTAACGGAGACGGAGTATTACATTGATGCCTATTACCGCAAAGGCATGGTAAAAAAAGAGACGGTGAGCCATAGCGGCACTGTCTATTCGATAAAAGAGTATGAAGTAGATGAAGTCCCTCACGCAAGAGTAAAGCGAGAGTGGAACACCCTACGGGAAGGATACCGCGAAATACGGACAGAAAGCGAGTATCGCTATGATCGATACGGCAATGTTACAACCTTAGAAGATAAGGGAGACGTTACGAATCCCAACGACGATATTATTGCCCGCATACGGTATTGGGACAGCGGCGATGAGCGGCGGTACTTTAAAGCGCACCCGGAGAAAATAGAAGTGCTGGATGGCAAGAGCGGCAGGCTGTTGCGGAAACGAGAAGGACGCTATGATAGCCAAACGGGCGCGATAACGGAAGTAAAACAGTATACCTCAAGCGGCACTTCTTTAACCTACACGATAGACTGGGATGAAAGCGGAAATATCAAGACCTTGATAAGTCCCACCGGAAAGAAAGTGAGCTACCGCTACCAAGACGGGATATACCCGGTTAAAATAACGGAAGAAGGAAGTACAGGCGGAGCGCCGTACGAAAGCACACTCCTTTGGGATAGCGCCTTAGGAGTGAAACTGGAAGAAACCGATAGCGCGGGTAACACCATGAAGTACCGCTATGACGGCTTCGGGCGTGTAACGGAAGTGAAAAGCCCTTACGATACCGGAAACGTACCTTACGCAAAGTACGAATACCATACCCCTTCATCTTCTTTCTGGTACACGGTAACGGCAAATAAGCTTACCACCGAAGCGGCCGACACGGCCATTATGAAAACGATAGTCATGCACGACGGCTTAGGCCGCGCCCTCTACACGGCGAAAGAAGGGGAAGTGTACCGAGAAGGAACAGCCGGAGAAACGAATGTCGGGTGGAATATTTCAGGGGCGACCTACTACGACGAGGCAGGCAGAAAGATAAAAGAAGGAATGCCGTTCTTCTATGGCGGCGATTTACCGAATGAACTTGCCAACAAAGCCGCCTACGCAAGCGTCGAACAGTTCTATGAGCTGAACGACTTTACCAAGCTCCGCAACGAAACGGTATACACCTACGACGGCATAGACCGCGTAATTAAGACGGTACTGCCGGACGGAAGCGAACAGAAAAACGAGTACGCAATAGAAAACAGCCTACAGGTAACAACCGCAACCGACCCGCTTGAGAATAAGAGCGTTACGAAAAAAGACGCGCGCGGAAACATCCGGGAAGTAGAACGCCTCGATAAAAACGGCACACGCTTAACTAAAGGCCGCTACGAATACTCAGTCCTCGGAGAAATGCTTCGCGCATACGACGCAAACGAAAACATTGTCTCGGTAACGTATGACCTACTCGGCCGAAGAGTAGCTTTAGAAAGTAAAGACTCAGGCCGGAAAGAATGGCGCTATGATAGCAAAGGCCTCCTTGAAGCAGAGACGGACTCATTGCTGCGCAGTAAACTCAGTGAGATACAGTACCACTACGACGGCTTTGACCGGCTCGTAAAAATAGACTACCCGTTTAGCACCGATGTTGAATACACCTACGGAGTACCCGGCCAAGCCGGAGCCGGAGAGATAGTCCATAAGAAGGATGAATCAGGCGACATACACTACGAGTATGGACGCTTAAGCGAGGTCGTAAAAGAGACACGAACGATTAAGCGTTATGAGCCGTTATGCGAACCTGAAACGGCAACCTTTACCTACCGCTCCGACTACTTAGGCCGTATGCAGACCATGAAGTACCCCGATGGGGAGACCATAATTTACACCTACGACAAAGGCGGACAGCTGAAAGGAGTGAGCGGTGTCAAGAACACGATAAAAGGCTCTGAAACCTACAGTTACATCGACACGATTGTCTATGACGAACACGGACAGAGAGTGTACATCAAGTACGGCAATGGAGTAGAAACCCGCTACCGCTACGACGATAAGCGGCGCTGGCTGAAAGACATTGAAACAAAGAATACACAAACCGACGAAATCTTCCAGAAGATAAGCTATAGCTTCGATAAGGTCGGCAATGTCTTAGGCTATGCGAATGATGCAAGTGTGTACGAGACAAGCCAGAGTTACACGTATGACAACCTCTACCAGCTTATCGGCGTAGAGGGAACCAGCAACCAATACAAAGCGATAAAGAGCTTTGGAAGCACACCGGTCAATGTTGCAAAGTATAAGCAAGACTTCGCCTTTGACGGTATCGGGAACATGACACGTAAGGTAAGCACGACGAACCTCCCCGGTTCCCGCGGTAACGCCTATCCCAAGGCAGAGTTAGACTACAGTCTTGATTACGAATACGACCCGGCCTACGCACACCGGCTTGTGCATGCCGGAAACCGCTACTACCGCTATGACGCAAACGGTAACATTACGGCGGAAAAAGACGGGCCATTTACCGAAGACGATGAGTTTATCTTTACATACAACTATGACCCCGACACCGACGTCTACGGCACCGACTACGGCTTCGGCCTTGACGCCCCGAAGGAGGCGGAAGAGACGCATCCGGAGAACCTATTCGCGTACCGCCGTAACTACACGTGGAATGAGAAGAACTTACTCACCAAATCAAGCGACCGCAGCTACACCGTGCACTACCGCTACGGTGAGGACGGACAGAGAGCACTCAAGTACACCGAGGAAGGAAGAAGCGAAACCTTATACTTTAATAACTTCTACACGATACACATCCCCGTGCAGGATAAGAATAACCCGCAAGGCTTACGTGTACACAAACACATCTTTGTAGGGAACAGTCGCCTTGTAACGGCGATGACGCATACTGACAACAACGGAGATAACGCCGAGCAGAGGGAAAAGCGCTACTACTACCATTCAGACCACTTAGGCAGCGCACAGTTTGTAACCGACTGGCGAGGCTGGCAGTATGAGCACATCGAGTACACGCCCTACGGGGAGCTCTGGATAGAGGAAGTCGCCGCAGGACTGGACAAGCTGCCGTTTAGATTTACCGGCAAGGAGATGGATGAAGAGACAGGGCTTTACTACTACGGCGCGCGCTACCTTGACCCGAAGTATTCAAGGTGGTTGAGTGGAGACCCGGCATTAAGCGACTACATACCCAAAGCGCCAATAGACGACGAGGCAAAGAAGCACAATGAAAACTTACCCGGCATGGGCGGGGTGTTTAATGTGGTGAATCTACACCTGTACCACTACGCGGGGAATAATCCGGTGAAGTATACTGACCCGGATGGAAGAGTTCCGTTGGTAGCAATACTTATAGTCATAGGATTTGTATTTGCCTTACAATCAGATGTACAACCTGTAACTCATATAGATGCAGCAGTAATAAATAATAAACTTTCAAGTATCTATTACGATGATCCTGCAAAAAGAACAGGGGGTGAGATAAAAAGTCCGTATACAAGAGAAACCTCGAGGGCAATTAAACTGGAACAACACCCGGTATTAGCACTTGGAGCAGCTTTACCAAGAGGTAATTATTCAGAGAGTGATTATTCTGATCCCAATCAAATGAAAGGACATGCAATAGAAAAAACAGGTACAGCTTTAGGTGCCTTGAGTCTTATTGATACTGTGGCAAAGAATCTGTCTAATGGACATTTGGGAGATGTTACCTTAAACTTAAAAAAAACAGGAAGAAATATAACTTCTTGGAATATTACTTTGACAACAATAAATCCATTAACCGGCAAAACAACTGGACGACAAGTTTTATCTAGAAAGGATGCATTGAAGTATTTAAATGAAAATAAGGAGATATTGAAAAATGATCCAGCATATAAAGAATTATGGGATCTGCTTAATTAATATTTTTGTTGTTATCATTATTTCTATGTTATTTAGCTGCTCGTTTAAAGAAACTAAGCAAGTTAATTTTTATGATTATAGGATTGATGATAAAAGTATATTTATGACTTTAGAGTTCAAATTACAAGGCAGAATATATCAACGAAAAATAAGCTCAAATACTAAAAATATAAAACTAAATGTGGGTAGTGAACTCTTTAGTATTGAACATGATTCTAAGTTTTGTACAAAGGTTATTTCAAATATCAATAGTATTGATATTTATATTTTTCCGAATGAAGTTGTTAAAGATAATCATGGTTTCTACTTATTAAATGAAGTTAAGAATGTATATGCATATTTTATTGAATATTATGATGAAAATAATGGAAAGAATTATTATATTTTCTCAAAAGATAATAGTATTGAAAAGCAATCAAAAATTAATTATACACCAAATTATTTAAATGAATTGCAAGAACTGCGAGACAAGGATATTGCATACTATAATGAAGACGTGCAGGTTTTAGCTTATCCTTATGCTGGATATGTAGTTAGAGGCAGAGATGGAACGTTACTGTTATTATCAACATTGTGGGATAATAATTCAATAAATTAGTTATTGATATGATAAAAAATATTTCTTCCAACAGATATGGAAGAACAAGCTTTTGGAAATTGAATCCGCATTATAAAAATGTGACTGGCTCAGAGGTGTTTGAATGATAAAAGAACTTTTTTTTGTTTTCATATTATTCTATCCGATTTTTGTATATGGTCAGAATTATATGAAATTTTATGATTTAAAAGAATGTCCTTATACACCGGTAAAAATTAAAAGTAGCGGATGGCTTGAACATAGTTACTTGAAAAAAGAAGAATTTATGGAATGTTATATTTCAAACTTTGAAGATTTAGATGGTATAGAAAGTATAAGGTACTATCCTCGTCAGAATTTTATTGGCGCTAAAGAAAAAGAGCATGGAAAAATTGAGCTTTGCAATCAGGGGTTTTATTTTAATGGATGGGATATTTTCTTAGAAAGTCAAATTTTTTATTTGATACAGTACAATGAAAAAAAATATTTGGTACTTGTTGGCGATGTGGCAGCATATAATGCATATAAATATTTTATTTTTGACATAACAGATTTAACGAGAATACAGTTTTATGAGTTGGAAAATGAATTTTATAATGAAAAAATTGATTCTACAATATTTGGTATATTTAGAAGTCAATTATGTTTTTTTGCGGCAAAGCGTGTTTACCAATGGAATGGAGATTATTTTTTATGTCCTTATATCATTAAAGACGGTGAATTGAGAGAGTTTGTTGATAGTGATGGAACAGAATTTCGAGTATACTTCTCATATATTACAAAACCTGATTTTGAATTTAAAATAGTAAGATGTACTTTTTAATGAAAAATTTACTAGGGAGTATGATGGAAAATGTAAATTACTGCTAAAGGGGAGCAGGTATTTTGGTGTGAATAAAATTTTATCCACTCTCTTCCCACAGAACAAGTTACGACCGTATGTGGGAAGCTATATCAAAGCTATACGTCCTTATACAGATTTGATATCATGTTTTGCTGACGGCAAAACGTGATACTGTTTAGAACCACCGCCATCCGTGGCGGTATTGAGAAAAAAACACCGTGGGAACAAAGCAGTAGAGGAAAAAAGATTGGGGCGGTATGGTGCAGCGAAGCGATAGCGAGCCTCAAGCCAATAATCCGGTAAAGTATACCGACCCGGATGGGAGAATTACAAAAATAGAGATATTGGAAGTAAAATGGAAATATTTGATATGTATCTTGATTATATGATAAATGAATTAAGAATGGAGGAATAGTATCATGTTAAAGATTTTTATTAAAGGAATTTTTTTGATAAACCAGCTATAAAAAAGATAGATGAATATTCATTATTTAATATATCGGTTTTTTCTTATGAAATGTTATTTTGAAGAGAACACTGATGAAAAACGAGATAAAATACTAAAATTTCTTGCACTCAGCTATTTTCTTTTATTTATATTAGGTGTCACTTTTATAAAATATATATTTTATATTCCATTTTTCATCAGTTCATTAATTATTTAGTATTTGTATAAATAGTATGAGAAATTATGAAGAAAATAAGAAAAAGTATGAGGATATTTTTAATGAGGCTTGATTTTATATGTACGTGATATATCTAAAAAAATAATTTCGGACTATGAAAACAAATTGTTTTTGTACCTGCCACTATCGTATGGGGAATCAATACTATATACTTAGTTACGGAATAGGTGCTTCTCGAAAAGATGAATATGGTTTTGCTTTAAGGCATCCAATAATATCAGCAGATAGATGTAAATGTGTATCAACTTTGAGAAAGATAATGAAAAAGCAGTTTATTCTTTTATTAATTTTAATAGCTCTATTTCTTCTCGTTTGTTTTTTGGTTTGTTTTACTTGCCTACGACCAACAAATCAAAAACTACATGCAATATGGATCGGGAAAGAAAAAAAACTTACAGATATTTATAGATATAAGTGTGAAAAAATTGTTTTTATTGAAGGTAAAAATAAAAAGATAAAATTAAGGTGTTTTGTGATTCTGTTGAAATAAAAGAATGGTGCGAAAATCATGATGTTTTAATGCTGTTTATAGATAAAGATAGACATGCGATAGCATATCCGCTTTATACTTATTTTGATGATTTGGAGAGAGAACCTTTTTATGATGGTATTTGGTTTGAAGTTCCATTTGAAAAGGAGCTGCCTGAAGATTATGTATTTGTTAAAAGATTAACGAAAAACTCGTTTAGAATTAAAGTGAAATAATATATCGTTGAACCGATTGTCGAATCTGTTCGTAGGAATAGGTCGGTAAGAGGGAACAGAAAAGAGTATGAGGAATATGTATTAAAGCTTCCGTACTTGTACAATCAAATAATGATATGGTAGCTTAATACATCTAAATAAATACTTTTTGTGTTGAAAAAATATTCTGTGTAGTTATTGATATTAACTAAGGGGGATGAATATGATTATGGTAGTTTTTCCTGTTTGTGCAGTTACATTCTGGTTCTTTGTAAAAGCTTTTAAAAAATTTGATTCCGAATTTGCTAAAGAACGGAAAAAATTTGTAGAATATCTGGATACAATAAATGATATTGAGACTTTAAAACGAATCGGGGAAATAAATATGTTTGGAGTTCGTGAAAAATGGTATCCAAGGTATACGGATCTAATTCCTTATCTTGAATATAAAATTCAACAAACAAACGATGATAATTTTAAAACTTACCTAATTGAATATAAGAAATTTATAAAATATTTTTTGTGTACTATGCCATTTATTGTTCTGTCAGTAATGATTCCTCTATCATGTATTATTTCTTTGTTCCGTAATTAGAAGTATAAAATCTTTCTGTAAGGTAAGATATTAGCAGATGGTATAAAAGTATGGGATTCTGGACATATGTAATTGCATGGAAATATAAGGAAGATGATTTTGATATATCTGCATGGTCTGCTGTAGATCCGGCTATAAATACTTGAAAAAGGAAAGATATACACTCTCTCTTCCATAGAACGAGTTACGGCCGTATGTGGAAAGCCGTATCAAAGCTGTACGTTTTTTGTACAGATTTGATATCATGTTTTGCTGATGTCCTTGGCGTAAGTGTGGATGTTGTTAAATCTTCCTACGAGGCCTATCAGTCATGGATGAATAATCACAAAAAAGAGGAGATAGATCAATGAGCTCATATAAATTAAGGATGTTTTTTGAATTTTTGTCATGTATGCCAGGACTTTATTGGATATTATTATGGTTTTTGCTGTTGGTATATTGCGGATTTTCATTATTAGGAAGATTTAATGAAAAGTTAAAATCAATTATATTTGACAGTTTTGATGTTGACACAGGGTTTCATATTTTCAGATATACAATAATGCCGATTTTTATTTTTATATTGCTAACAGTAATTTTGCTTATGCGAATAATATCGGGTACTATGGATTATGGATACGGATCGCCTAAACTTTTAATAAAGGTTATTGTGATTGTGATTGTATTTGTTGTTCTTTGCTATATTGCAGAGCTTCAACAAAGTAGGTATAAAGCAGGAAAGATAGATAAACTATTTTATGTAAGGGGAATAATCGCAGCCGTACTACCAGCTTTTATTATAATACCTCTTGTTTTATGGTGATCTTTATGTGAAGTGATATAATAAATGGATTTTATAATAAAAAAATTTGATTCGATGCCAGAAATGGTTTAAGTACAGTTATGAAGGTTCAAAATTCTATGAATTTGATCTATGTTCTTTCAATTGAGTTCAACGGTTCCGTATTGTCAGACTAAATATTAGCAGATGATAATTAGGAATACTGAGATTATAAAGAGTTGGTTATAAGAGTTTATTCTTGTCTCCCCACAGAACGAGTTACGGCCGTATGTGAGGAATAAACTGAAATAGGGAAGGTAGTCCTCCGGACAGCAATTGAAGTGGCATCAGACTGTGAAGCGATAGCGAGCTTCAAGCCAATAATCCAGTGAAGTATACGGATCCGGATGGGAAAGTAGCTGCACTTGATGATGTTACGATAGCCGCTGCAATTGTAGTAACAACTGGTGTTATTGCTATGGCAAATAATCAATCCTATAAAGATTCGGCAGATAAAGATAAAAATAATAACACAGGTGCATATACTATTAACTTTGAATCCGAAATGAAATATCACGGAAAAGGAGGGCAGAAACGATCAATGCAATCAGCAATGAGAATAAGCTTTACTTATGATGATATGCCTGTAAATATTGATTGGATGCCATCCTCGAATCATAGAGAGCCTTTACGGATGAATATGAGCGATTGGCAACAGATGATTGCCCATCATTTAAGAAAACTGGAATAGAAAGAAAAAATTATAACAAGATACAAAGTTCCTGTAAGCTGTTTTTTACTTGGGTAATGGCTATGTCCTTGATTGAAGTTAAAGGAGTATATATGATAATTAAAAAAGATGGATTTTATTTTTTTGATAACTTGAAAGGAGAACCGGAAACTCTAATTTTAGGTTCAGTTGAAGCTTTTAATCAGAATGAATACAAAATACTTACACAGCAAGAAGTCAATGAGCTTTTAAACTATATACGGACTAATCGTATCACAAAAATAAGTACGTTTTGGGGCTATCCCTACGATAATATCGATTTTATTACTGAATTTTCATGGATTGAATCTATAAGTATAACAGAACCCCATATAACAAAACTAGATATTATAAATAAAATGCCGAATCTTGTTTATATTTCTTGGGACGATCCTATACCTTTTAATATTAATAATCCTGTTTTAAAAGAACTTTCTTTTGAGTGGCATAAAAATAATTCGATTTCATCTAATTGCAAGAGTTTAAGATCCATTTGTGTTACAAACTGTAAGGATTTAACCGGATTATTTGAACAAATTTGTATACTTCCAAATGTAGCTCGTGTAGCAATTGTAAAAAATTTTTCAGTCAAGGATTGTACATTTATGAAACCGATGGCAAAACTGGAATATTTAGGACTAAGTTACTTTACTAAACTTGAAAGTTTGAATGGTATAGAAGTACTGGCGCCTACATTAAGATATCTTGAACTCGATACAGGAAGTAAAATATACGATCATAGTCATCTAAAAACATTAAAAAAGTTAGAAGTACTAAGAATTACTCACAAAGGTATTATAAAGTCTCTTGATTTTATACAAGAAATGCCCATGCTCAAAGAACTTGCTGTTGTAGGACCGAAATTAGAAGATAATAATCTTTCTTATTGTAACCATATTCCAACACTGCAAATATGGCGGTAAGGTAAAATAGTGAATGTTTTTTGGACATCAAACGCCATTAATAGTTATTTAATGGGATCTGTAATCAGCGGTATGAAGAGAAAGGGGCGTGAATAATGAAAATAAATAAGTATTTCCTTATACTAGTCTTTTTATTCTGTTTATCAGCATGTTCTTTTGTGAAAGATTTATATTTATCAAGAGAAGTAAGCAGGCATTTTAAAGAAACGAAGTCTTTTGAATTAGCCAAAGCTGTTATGCATCAAATGGAAGAACAGCGGCAATTCAAGCATTACATATTCAAGATGTAGAAATGACATATTATTTTATTGTTGAATTAAAGGCTGATATAACGCAACCTTATTATTCGCCTGATTATGTCGTTCTGGAAGGTGAGGAGAAGAAAAAGCATTATCCTGTTTCTTTATTACGGGATTTTTGGATATATCTGCTCGATTCAGATGAATATAAAATGAAGAGAAAAATAATTGAAGAGTTTGAAAGACAAGGTGTCGATTATAGGAATACACAACCTAGTAAATATGCATTACAAAAAATAAAACAATTATATCCAAATACATGGGAGGAGTATTTACAGAAATATTAATGTAAACTCTTTAATCTGATTTTTAAATGAAATAATACAAAGAATTTTACTATCTCACCCCATAGTAGTGATAAATTCGATAGGTAAAAGCAGCAATAAGGCTGATAATGTTATCATTAATGGAAGAGAATATTCTGCACATGCAATGCAGCGTATGAAAGAAAGGAACCTTGTTCTAATGGTAATAGAATAAACAATTAAAAATGGTACAAAAATATAAGTAAATACGCCTAACACTTTTGTTTATTTTACCGATGAAGCAAAAGTTGTTGTAAAAGAGACTGGTAAAGTAGTTGCTGCTATATCGCAGTAAAGGAGTACTAAATGAATTTTAATTTGGGTGTGTGTAGAATTATTGAACAAATCATTGAATGCAGTATCGGAGATATTGATTTATATAATTTTTTAGAGAATATATGGGGTATATATATACTTATAAAAGATAAAGGAAATTTAGATTTTCAGCATACCTTTCATGAGAGTTGGGATTATATTGATGAAATTATAGGATTAAATATTGAAGATAAAAATATTTATACAACAATTTTACCAAAGTTTAAACAAAATATGATTAAATTTTTATAATATTGCTATATGCGAATCAAAGAAATGAAGTAAAGGCTACGCAAGATGCTTCATTATTGATGGAAATAAATGGCATGACACTTCACGATGTACCGTTGTATGTAGCTGGATGTCAGCCGTGTGAAGCACGGATTCTCATTCGAGGGACTGATGATTAAAAAGATAAGTTTTATGGGTATAATTATTGTGATGTTTCTTGCTTGCAAAACAATAAATACTGATGCAAAAATATGGAAGAATAAACCGTCCTATTGGTTGAAGTAGATCAATTGCCTAATAATGTATACGTTTCATATTCAACAGCTAAATAATAAATATAGAAAGTAAAACATAACGGTAGAAGGCGCCTAGAAAAGTACCTCAAGAAACTGTAAACTTAGATGATGCTCCGGTTTAACTAATGAAGTACATAAAAAATTAAAGCGTGGTTGAGCCATAAATGACTAGATATATTAGATGTTTTGATAAATACTCAGACAGATATATAGGACAAAAAGAGAAATAGATGATGACTATGCTCAATGATAAAATACTAGAAGGCTGTAATGAAGAACAAAAAGAATTGATGCGCAAAGTCTGTTTTGAAGATGATCAAAATCATACAGAAGAAACGATTTTCCTTTTAAGGAGGATAATTGACATACAGCCAACTGTTCCTTATGCGTTTGCATTACTTGGATCAATATATCTTGATCAAGCTCAATTGCTTGATGCAACATACCATTACGACAAAAGAAGGCGAAAATATATCGTTGCACGTCGTAAGCTTTATCGTGATACTATTGCTCATTTTGAGAAAGCTATTGCATTAAAGCCAGATTCGCCAGGTACTATTTTATTATTAGCACGTGCGTGCGAACAGTGTTCGTTTTTAAAACGGGCGGTGAGATATTATGATTTGTATTTAACGTTTAAGCCTCATAGAGCAGAAATATACTATGCTAAAGGAATGATCTATGAATATCAGCAAGATTATCCAACAGCACTTGCGTTGTACGAAAAGGCCTTATCATTCGAACCTGATAATGAAATGTATAAAGACCGTATAATGAAGTTACAAAAAAGAAATAATCATACTACAAAGACATCTAAGAAATGATAAAAATTTCCCGTAATATAGGTGAGCGTATGCTTAAAGTTGATATTGCAATTGTAGTAAGACATCCGATACTGCCTACGCGTGAGATAACGCCTATTTTTGACATTAAAGCAACTGCTGAGCATTCTGCTAATACGCCGCGAATTTCACCCTCCGGTAAAGAATATTGCAATTTCAGAGAATCTTATGTTCGCTATGATGTTGTTCCTGAAATACTAAAGGGGAGTAACCATGATAGTATCATTCATAATTTGAATACCTATTTTAAATCGAAAATAAAAGATAGACAAAAGCTTGAAGTATTTTTGCGAAGCGGCGGGAGTGTAACCTATGAATTTTATCTGAATGAACTATATGATGAAAATATATTTGAATTGTCTCCAGGGATTCTAGGTGAATGTGCTGATTTGGGTATACCATTATGTCTGACTATATTGATGGCGAGTGAAAATATAGTCTCTGACAATACAGATTATAAGATTCTAGATTTTGTAACTGTTTCCGTTGAGCAGCAAATATCATCCTTTGTGGATAATGTTCATACGCATAACTTTAATAATGGAATAGTTTATTATTCACACAAGATACCTTTAAATGGAGATACTTATTTAGAGAATGAAATTGATAGAGCTATTACTGTTTATAAAAAACAAGCTGTTGATATGTGTTTATCGATAAAAGAAAAAGTACGGTGTAAAATAATATTATGTCTAAAAACTTATTATCATTATGCTTTTGAACTTTCTTCCGAAATATGTAAGATGTGTGCTGAGTTGAATATTGGAATTATGGTATATTTTTAATCAACTTATTGAAAAGAGCTTGTTAGCTAGTGTATATTCTTGTCCGTTGTGAAACTACAAGGAGACAGGTAAAAAGTACCGTAGGCATATCTTTGATACGTTGAGGATTAATTTTTTTGAAGCGATGAAGCAGACGGCTTAGCTGTCTGCGTCTTTAACATCGGAGGCTCTGATAAGCTGTATGTGCAGCGGGAGCAATTAGGGAAAGGCGGGCTTTTAAAGAAGATAAAGTTACCGACCGGAGGAAGCTATAAGCTTGAGCACCGAGGAGAAGGGGACACGATGGTGTTGCCGTAGAGTAAGTATGTGTTAAGTAGCGTCACAATGAACTTAGGGTTACAGAGGAAAGTCGGGGACGGGCAAGGTAATCGAAAGCGAATACTATGAGGTAAAATAGTGAAAAAATATTATCTTATCATATTCTTTTTTGGGGTAAGTATTTTTCTTATTACTGGTCAAGAAATTATAAAACCAGAAGATGCAGAAATAATTGCACGAGCGAAAGATTTTTATCTTAGTGGTAAAGATTTATCTGAATTAACAAAAACAGGATTAGCTGGGGATATATACGATGGAATATGCGTATTTAATTATTATGCATATTCAGCATTTGATATCAATAAAAAAAATGAATGGATTGAGTTTTTAGCGGAAGAAGATTTTGCATTTTTTGAGTGGGAGCTTTCACGTAAGCTAATAAATTCTGAAGAAGACAATGATAGTAAAATAAGAGCTTTATATTGGATTTTTTCTGCTGAAAAAGACGGAGAAAATAATGCAAAAATTTTTATTAAAAAAGAAAAGTTAGAAATTGAAAGTCCTTATCCTCAGTTGGGAAAAGATATTTACAAAAAAGAAAATAATAAAGTTCTAGATTATGAAATAGAAGTTTTAACCGATTATGCCTTGCGAGGAGGAAAGAAAGAAGCCTATAAACTTTATGAGTATTATTGGGATTATAAACATGACAAGCAAGAGGCAGTTTATTGGTTACGGATAGGGGCACAAAATAAAAATGAACAGTGTCAGTATGAATACGGGAAATATCTCCTTGCCAAAGGCAATGAGAATGACAAGATAAGGGGGCTTTTTTGGATAAAAAAAGCGGCTAAAAACGGATACAAAGAAGCAGAAAAAATAGTAGGAAAATTAAAAGAAAATGAAGAGTAATTATTTTTATTCGCAGCGTAACTATCTCATCTCTCGGACAGCGATTGCAGCAGAAAAACACCACTTAAACAAAACAGCAGCGGCAAAAAGATTGAAGCAGTATGGTGCAGCGGAGCCGACAGTCGTAGCTTCGGGCGTAAATAGGCGCTTTGTTCATTATTCCAAGGAAAGAATTAGAGCAAAATGAAAAAGATAAAATATTTATCAATGCTTTTTATGTTTGTAGAATTACTCATTGCATGTTCAAACCAAGAAAAAAGAATAAAAGATTTATGGAAAGTGGAAGATACTATAAATTACCAAAATTTTACGGATGATGAAAATAAAAAAATAGAAAACCTTCTAAATGCTTTTTCTTTGGAAGAAAAAATAGATAAGTTAAATTGGAATAGTGGATACTCTCAACAATGTTATGTATTAAGAAAACTATATTTTGAAAAAATTATTCCAAGGGGAGTTTTTCTGGATAGCTGTGCTTCTGTATACAAGCGATATGAAGCTAATCAAACTAATATTTCTTTTCATACTCTGGGATATGCAGTTTGTCTTTATTATTGGGGAGAAAGGAAGCAGGCTAATGAATTGTTTATAAAAATTTTAGATAAATCAACTGAGAAATATTTTGCTTCAAAAAGGGATTACGAAATAATAGTGACTGTATGTAGTAAATTGCTGGGAATAGACAATGGTAATAATCTAAAGATAGACGAGTTCTTTTTCAATATGACCGATGATGATATAATTAATATATTTTGCGGAAATTAAAAATAAAATTTTTTTATAGAATTGATAATTATTTAATATTGAGTATATAGTTAGTTATGCCTGGTGTTATGGTTTTCCTTGGTGATAATTGAAAGAGAAAAAGAACGATACATCTACATGTCCTTTAAATAGTTCGTATAGCACTTATAAGTATGCTGATACTTATGGAGATTAACTATGTCAAGAAAACTGAATATTTTTATACTTATTTTGATAACAATTTTGTGTATGTTGTTTCTTAAAAATATAAAAAATAATCCAACACTTGTTATAAAACATGAAGAATGCAGTGGTATGATGAATTCTCTTGATTGTGATGTTTTGATAGAAAAGAAGATAGGAGACGAGTATATTCTTTATAAAGAATATACGATTTTTAAATTTGAGATATTAGGGGATAGTTTTAATTACACAAGAAAAGACCTATCTCTTGCGGGTGGGGAAAGAATTGTTTTGTCAATGCAACCAATGAAATATCGTATAAAGTGCGTAACTCCATTTGATAAACAAAATGGATATTTAAATAAAAAACATGATTGGATTTCTGATTATGTATATGTGGATTTTACGCATGATTCTATCGCAACAATAGTTATAAATCCAAAAATTGATGCATTTGGTTATTCTGGGGGATGGGAATTAAGCATTAGTTATAAGTAAGATGAGTATAGTTTTGCTTCTATGATATAGTGTGTGAAAATAATGATGATATTGCGCAGAATGATAGTACTTTGATTTTGGCGTAGGGGCAGGTTTACAAGTAACTTGGAAAAAGGAGAAAGAATGAGTTCTGAAATAAAACTAAATTTGGTGGCATGTTTATGTATTTTAGTTGCAATTATCTTTGTAATTATGTTTGTTTTATTTGATAAAAAAATTGGGGGAAATGTTTTAAATACAAAAAGTTATAAAACAGAAACTTCTTTTTTTATCGCAGATAAGAATGGAAATCAAAGAGAAGTCTCAGAAGAAATTTGGAATAAAAGTTATAAAATTACAATTGTAACTTTTATTTTTCTATCGTTTGCTATGATATGTTTATTTTATTTTTTTTCAAGATATATATTTATTCCAACTATGAAAAGAAATTTACAAATATTGATCTCTTTTTTTAGAAAAGTATGAATGTTATAAATATGCTGCAACTATTCAGTATCTAAAAACTAAGATATAGATAGAGTAGCATTCGAACGAATACGACACCTCCAGCGGTCGTGCTTGCTCATGAATTAACACAGAGACTTCACTATGCTGCAGGTTCGGGAGATAATAGGCATGATTCTTATACGGAAAATGTATTAAGGAGATAATTAGAGCATTATGAAAGGCTTAATCATTAAATATATATGTATCATTCTATGGTATTGGGTTACAGTGTCGATTCCCTGTTTCTCCGAAGAAACTTTTGAAAGGCAGTTGGAAAAAAATATTGAAAGGATAGGTATCGAAAATTATTATCTATTGGAAACTGTATATAGAGAACGACACGGTCCTGTACCCTTCATTGCTGTCTATTGTGATGGTGGATTTTATTCATTGTATGACACAGGATTGGAATATGAAAAGATAGGAAATAAACGGTATTTTTTTGATTATAAGGTTAATGATAGTATCAAGAAGCTTTCGACGGAGATAGCTGATAAAAATATGCCTCTCAATGATTTTATCAACACCTATTTAGCGAAAAATGAACATGATGAAAGCTATAGGATATCTGATTTTGGCTATGGTCCATTTTTATCGTCAGAAATGATGGAAACTATCTTGTTTGCCGCGCAGTATAGTTATGATTTTTTAATTTTAGCTGAGAACGGTTATGAACATGAGATAAAATTATATTTGCCGGATTCGTATGAATATGCTTTAAAATATTATGAGGAGATATACGGATTGAAAAAACAAAAGTAAAAACTTGCAAGTTTAAACGGTAATACTGCTTAACAATTGGCACGGATACCGTAGTTTTATATGATGGGGCGAATATGAATTACAATAGAATTAACGCTATAATAAGAATGGTCGTATGTAGTACGTTGTTAAATTAACTGCAAATGAATTGGGTTTAAGAATATATGACAACGGCATAAAAGAAGACGAGTCTCGTAAATTAATGGAGATAAAGATGCTAATTCTGAAATGATTCAAACAGATGGCTGTAAAATTAATACCGTAGGTGCTTTTAGATATCATATTCCACTAGAGGCTAGCCCGATAAATAAAGGAGAAAAGAACAAAGATATGAAAAGAAATCTTTTAATCGGTATGATTTTAGTGGGGACGATGATACTATTTTTACAAGGAGCACAATTACGAAGTTATATCGGTAAATGGAAGATTGACCGTATCTTTACTGTTAATGAAGACTATCATATTATCGGAAATTTAATAAAGAATGAAGCTTATGCATACATGGGAGTGATTATAGTATATGCATCGATATAATGTAACTATTGAACGAAATCGAATTTTGAACGGTTATTCTAACAAACTCATAACTATTGCAAAAAAAATAATGTTAATTTAGATGATTTTTTTCAAAATTATAAAGGAATAGAAGGTCTTACTGTGAGTATGAAAACTATGTATTCTGTATCGCTTTGTATAGATCAAGTGCATGAAGTATCAATAAATTGCTATGGGTTTGACATAGGTATTTTTGATATAGATTGCTATTCATTTTCTTCAATATACAATGAAATAATTTTTTCATCTCACAATTATTTTTCAGCATATAAAAATCGACTGAATAGTTCTTTTCTTTTTTCAACATATTCTGATGCTTTTGATTTTTTACAGTATCATAAAAAAATAGATGATAGTATGCATGATATTGAGCACACTGAGTTGCTGAGTATTTATAGGGTACTAAAACCGAATTGGAAAGAATAACTAAGATGAAAAAAAAGGTGAATGTTATTCTCCCGGTTGTATAATAAAAATAACCCCTAAAGATGCAAATATTATCGGTGAGATAGAATTCAATGCTATCTTATGATATACCATATACACATGCTGGTATAAAAACTTATTACCTCTGGAGGTGTAAAAGTGGAAGAAATAAAAATTATAGAAGGAATTGTAATTATGATGTTTATATTTCCGGCACTCGCCATAATGGTGGTGATCTTTCTTGCAGTTTTTACTCATATCTCTTTTCATCGCACAGGGCTTGCTTCTTTATTCTATGAAGAGGCTACAAAAGAAGGTGTGTTTTTTCCTAAAAATGCGGTCTCCAATGACGGACTCATATCATCTTCATGGGATAGAACCAGATTTATTATAAGATGGTGCTTAAAAGAAGAATATGCAAAAGAGGATTCAATACAAACGAAAGCGATAAAGCGAAAATTTTTTATTTTAAATATGATACAGCTGTTATGCTTTCCATTATCCTTAATATGGATTTTATTATGTTTAGTTACAATAGTTTTAACTTTTTTTCTTGTTTAGAAAGATATAAGGGCATCTCTAAAAACTCGGTTAGCTTTTAGAGATGCCCGACGAGTATTTTTTATAAATTTTTATACTGTAATAATTTATAAAAAATACATCGCAAATAAATCTAAGGGAAACCTCTAAAAACGGAAGTTTTTAGAGGTGCCCATAAGCATTGTGAAGGGGCTGCACAATATAGATATACCCCTAATGAAACAGTTGGTTTCACCTACGACTTAAATATAGGGCTTTACCATGCATATAGTTATGGGTTGTAAAAGTGAAAGAAATCAGTAAGATATGTGAGTGATGAAGCTGGAAATTTGACTGAAATATCTAAAGTTCATAGGTTTTGCAGTTTGATCATTTTGATTGTTGTGTTTAGATAGCTTACTTTTTATATATCTTATGTGTAAATATCTGCTATTGTAAAGTTGTGCGGTTTTTTGAACGATTGAGCAGAAAAGCGATGCCTTTTGGGAAGAGGCGGAGCAGATACAAGGAGAAAGAAGAATAAATAATATGCATGATGGAGGAGTTATAATATTAATTATAGTTGGATTAATTACATCTTTGCAGTTTGTTGTACGTTTCATAATTGAACCATTCGTAAAGAGTAAAGACGGAGAAAAAAATAAATATAGTAAAATAAAAATTTTATTAAGCGTTTTTTATTGTATATTTTTCTTGGTTTTATTATTTCTTGATTTAAAAGGATTCTTTGAATATAAATAACAAAAAATATAAAAATTAATGGTATTACTAAATCGGTTATAAAACCAATTAATGAATTTTATTTTTTTTGATAACTTGAAAGAAGAACCGGAAACTCTAATTTTAGATTTTAATCAGGATTAATGCACAGCAAGAATTCAATAAGCTTTTAGACTATATACGAACCAATCATATCACAAAAATAAGTACGTTTTGGGGCTGTTCCTAATATTTGTGTGTTTTCGCATTGTATTAAGAGTACAAAAAGAGTTATAAATATAAGCGGGTTTAATCCGGAATTTTAGAGGTGGGCATGGAAAAATATTTTTTATCTTCAGGTGAAAATAAACAATTAGAATATGTAAGAGAATGTGAGTATATACGATATGTAAAATTTTCAACAGGGAAATTAGCAGTGATTGCAAAAATTAGTGAGCCTGTGCAATGGAAAGATGAAAAAGGGTTTCATGGATCTGATTATGTTATTATTACATCACGACATGAGGGTTATGATATAAAGAACATAATATACTTTCCAACTTTTGTGTATGTAACTGTTTTAAAAAATAAAGATTATGATTTGATTGAAGAAATAGTAGCAGATGATTTAATTACAATTGGAAGAGGAGAATTATATAAAACTTATGATAGAGCAAAAAATCATATATTTGATTAATTTTTTTATATACTAATTTAAAAATAGGATCCTTTTGGAAAGATGCAAAAAAGATATACTGAAGTAATGAGATTTTTGGGGAAAGTAAAATTTACGTTAGCAGAAGAAAAGTTAAAGGATTGTGAATTGTCAGCTGGGGCAATACTGCCTAATTCTTATTCTGATGGACATAGGAGGAGATTCGCAAATGAAGAATATAAATCACTTGATTAAGGGAAGTATTTTTTTTCTGCTCTTTTTTACACAAACGCTTTATGCCGACATATCTTTTGATAAAGATAATAATATGTATTATGAGAGCCTGAAAAACAACTATCGAATAGAGGATTTATATATACAAAATAATACGTATTATGTGAAAGTTAAAGATAAGTGGTTAGTCTTTTACGAAGGTAGGTTGATAGGTGAATTTAATTATACAAGCCTCGTTGTAACAAAGAACGGTCTATTGGGACACAATAATAAAAATAATACGTATACATTATTATCGAATGATTTAAAAGTATTACAAGATAATTTGCTGTGGGCAAGTATAAACAATTACGGGATTATAATAAAAGAGAAGAATAAAGAGTTGCTGGCGATATCTCCTGATGGTTCAAAAAAGACTTTAAAGGGGTATGATTATGCTAAGATGTGTTCTAATGGGTTCTATATTGCATGGAATGTTACAAGATTAATACCGCAATGGTTCTTATTAAATACTAAAGGTAAAATGATTGAATCAGCTGATACAAAAATAATAGAATTTGATGGAAAATTTTTTATTAAGAAGGATAATAAAATTATAGTGATAGACAACTATAAAAAGAAAGTTCTTGATGAAAAATATAGTGATTTTATGGAGGGAAGAGAATATATATTTTTATTTAATAACGGTACAAAAAGATGGGAGGTACATGATAGTAACCTTAATTATGTGCTTGAAATAGGTTTACCAAATATTTCAACTAGTATGGTTTGTCATAATATTTTGTTAATATATGATAGACAAGCAGAGATATTGATAATGTATAAAATTGATACGCATACATCGATGATAATTGATGACGATCGAATGGGAGAAGACTATTTATTTATAAAATACGAGAATGCTTGGAAGAGAATTTATTAGTATTATTAAGTGTTATAATATTGATATTTATAGAAATATTATTTCATTTCATGTATTGGAGTAGTAAAATGGTATTAGTTCATAATTTTTTTGTTATTTCTGATTTACGTGATGTTACTAATAAAATTAATAATCAATTGGATCTAAACTGTATGTCAGAACGGTATAAGCATGTCTCAATTCATGATGATATCATTATTTTTATTTTTAAAACTTTGAAATGGTTTAAATCAGAAAATGATACTAAAACGAAGGCAACGAAAGGTCTTTTTTATTATGGTATTAGTCTAATTGAATCTGATAATTTGAATACTTTTCTTCACATAGTTGTCTTATGGAAAGAATTGTTCAAATTAGCTCCTGAGACGGATGTAATACCGGAATCTGGTTTTAGTAAAAAAGAAATTATATCACAAATTGAAAATTTAATTAGACTATTAGAATATGCAACTAAGAGTAATAAAATTGTTTTGCATTTGGGAATCTGAAATATTTAGGGTATTAGTTCTGTACAGAAAAATTTTGAGGATCATTTTAAAAGGGAACTTCTAAAAACTGAAAAGGCGGAAGAATAGAATGAATAGGCGGACTGCTCGGATTTGTTTTTATATTGCTTTAGTAACATGTTTTATTGTAATTATATTGTATATAATTGGATATAGAGGAACCTATATTTTGTATTATCTCCTCGGCGCTATTGCTGGTGCAGGAATGTTTCCAGCTTGTTATTTAGATTTCAAAAATGACTGTAACAACGATGACGTATCTCCTTCTAATATAAAAGGATTACTAACATCTGTCTTTGTTTTTATGATTTGTTTTTTTATGTTAATTAAGACATTGATTGGATAAATCCCCTTTCAGTGAGAACAGCTAATTTTTTTAAATTTAGTGATTCATCGATTCAAAGCCAAGGAGGACGTCGATGACCTTAAAACGAAAGCTCATTTTCAGTGTAGTCTTTATTTTTATTGCGCACATCGCGTGTGGACAAATTTTACAAGTTGCCGATAAAAAAGGAGATTGGACAGTTAGTATCTATGAATATGACAAGGCGTATACTACCATTGAAGCAGTTAATCTGAGAAATAGAAAGAATATAAAAATTGAAGGAATTACGAGGCTTAATCCTCGTATGTATTGGCTTAATGAAGATATACTAAGAATTGACTTTGGTAGTCCTGTTGCACCGGATATGTCATCATATTTCTTTTCTACCAAGTATGAAAAATTTTCAAATCATATTTTTTTTGCAACAAATTTTGTAGATTTGAATAACGAATTGGTTCTCTGTGCAGATACTACTATTTCGATAGTAGATATATTTAATGGTGGAAAAAGTACTATACTCATACTACCGCATGATATTTTTCGTGCTGGATGTTATTGGTTCTGTATAGGGAAAAAAACTAAATTTGATAATAAGGTTTTATTTTTAGAGTATTTGGTTGAAGGGAACAATATAGATACATATAAAATAAAAAAATATGAAATTCCTAAGGAAAATATTGAATAATGACAAAAATAATGTGTATTCAGCAATTTTAACTAAAACAATCAGGAGCTGTCGGAATGATAAAAAATAAAATTTTAATAACTCTTGTGATTTTTTCTTTCCTATTCCTATTAACGTCTTGTAAATCAAAGGAAGAAATAAGTATTATATCGCAAATACAAAAGAATGGTTTTGTTGATTTAGCAATTTATTGTGAGAAATTCGATAAAATTATAATTTATGATGAGGGAAAATATTATTATGATAATAATAAAGACGAATGGATTGGCCAGAAAATATATTATTTTTTCGATGGAAAGGTTGAAAAAGTTATTAATATACGTTCTTGTCCTGCTGATGTTCCGTATGGTACTATTATTTATTTTTATCCCTATACGGATGGGAAAATTATTTTAAGTAAAGGCGATACTATATTTTATCTTACACAGATAGAGGAATATAAAACAGGAAAACTGCTAAGGCTTGAAAATCAAAAAAAAGACATACAAACATGGTCGCTTGATTAGATGCGGCTTTCTAAATGATGGTTAATGAAATGCAGAAATCGCCGGAAAAGAAAATATATTCCGAAGCGATTTCATTAGTCTTATTGTTGATCGATTGGGATTAGCGTTCGATTACCGTTCCGTCAGTACCAATATTCAGTATTTCATTCACCGAATTTATTAAAGTAGCCTTGAATAAAAATGATCGGTGTCCCTTTATCGCCGCTGCCGGAGGTAAGGTCGCACAGCGAACCGATTAAGTCGGTTAATTGGCGAGGGGTCGTTCCTTGGGCTTCTTTTTGATCAATTTGTGACGAACAGGCATTTTTCTTATGCTCGCTGATGTAGGTAACCATTGCCTGGTACTGTTCTTTATCGGATAAATCCTTAAAGTTGTTGTCTGCAAGGTATTTCAGCTTTACCTCATGCGGTGTACCGGATAATCCTGCGGTAAAGCCGGGCGACACAACAGGATCGGCAAGCTCCCAAATCTTTCCGACAGGGTCTTTAAAAGCTCCGTCTCCGTATACCATCACTTCAACCGTTTTGCCGGTTTTTTCTTTAAGCATCAGTTGAATTTTTTCTACCAATGTTTGGCAATCATTCGGAAAGAGCTTGACGGAATCTTCCGTTGCCTTATTCGAACCGAGTAGACCGTATGCACTGTTGTATCCGCTGCCGTTAACCGGCCGCGAAAGTACATCGTCAAGCCCGTACACACAAACTGCCCCGCGCTCTTTTAATCGCCGTTTTGTATTTGCCCGTGTGTGGATATCGCAGACAAGCACGTGTTTTGTTGCGGAAAGAACAGCGCACGGATCATTTGCCAATAGGATAGAAGATTGTGCATTGTATTTTTTGATGATTGAGTTATAAAAAGCGATATAATCGATACCCGTAAACGGGTGTTTATATGCCCCGAAGCGCTGCGTAAACTCCTCAGCTGTAAAAGTATCCTGCCAAGGATTTACTGCCTCCGCTTTACCCGTATCAGGATCCATCAGCCGGTTTCCAACCTCGTCGGAAGGATAGCTTAGTACAAGTGTCAGTCTGTTTCCTGCCTTTGCGATACCCTCCAAACAGATTGCAAAACGGTTTCTGCTTAGGATAGGAAATACCAAACCGATATGTTCGCTGCCGAATTTTTCCCGTATATCGGCGGCAATCTGGTCGGTAGAAGCGTAATTGCCTTGAGCCCGGGCAACAACAGATTCCGTTACGGCGAGGATATCCCGATCGTGAATGGAAAAGCCTTCCGTTTCCGCCGCCGACAAGAGCGTATCAACCGCTATTGCGGCAATATCATCTCCGGCATGTACAATGGGTGCTATCAATCCCCGCGAAACCGTTCCGACCTTCTGAGGCATAATCTCTCTCCTTAGGATACCCCTGAGCGCACTCGGTTATTGGGAGTATCCTTCCGTTTTATTTTAACCGGGCGGCAGCTGTTTCGGCTTTTGCCCTGCTTGGATATAACTCTACACAAGAACGTTGCAGCCAGCCATCCGTAAGGTGTACCCACAGTTCGCTTTCCGAATCTCTTGATACGAATTGCGTCCCTGTTACTTCGTATATTTCTTTCCGCCGAGCATGGTTGACAATGATACCGTTTGCCCCCGGACTATCTTTTAATGAGATATAGGTTTCGACAATAACGGCAAACCGGTCGGCATCATTTACGGCTGAATCAGGCGGCAGTATGATAGAATCCAGTGTTGCACGATTAGTACAGGAGAATAAGACCAAACAGGAAAAAAGGCACAACACAACAATGCGGCATACCGCGCCCAAGCCGCTTCGTATCACATTTTTCACAATTATCACTGATAAAATTTTCGGAGCTCGGGAATAAACAGCGCATCTGACGGAACTATCGGAATATTCTGCATCTCGTCAATCGAAAACCATTTTAATTCGGAGTGTACCGAAGAAACACACGTTTGATTTTCCGGAATGATTACTTCGTATGCAAAAAGATCAAAATTACGGTGTTCATTTTGAAAATGTTTACGCGCAATAAACCGCCCGACGGATACGCGGACGGCAAGCTCTTCTTCATACTCGCGGATTAATGTCTGCTCGTGCGTTTCGCCTGCTTCACACTTTCCTCCCGGAAATTCCCAATGATCTCCGACATCTCCGCCCGGTGTGCGCAAGCCAAGCAAAAATCTGTTATCCTTTCGGACGATACCTACTACCGATTGGCGCATAGGCTATAAGAACAGTACCTGCGAAAAAAGCAGGTGAGTAACACCGGCAAACAGGCAGAAAAAGCCTATCGGCTGTTCAAAGTTAAGAATACGAGCCAAAAACGGCGGTAGTGTCAGCTGATTTTCGGCGGCTTTAATCCAACGGTCAAAGAATACGATGCTGCCGAGGATGCCCGAAAGCGCGGGGATAATATCGCCGACCAACGGTACGTTTCCTGTAACGGGGCTGAGAAGTTTAAATACGGCTGAAATGCCTGAAAAAATCAGCAACACCAGCAAAAACGTCGGATCGTTGAGGAGAGGATATTTAATGCCGAAATCATCTTTGTCTTTTGCAGAAAGGAGTAAAATTCCCCCCATCATAAGATTGGTGGTGACGGAAAGAAAATAGAATGGTAACATATATGTGCCCCCCGTAACGCATGATAAGCGCTTTTAATAGAATATCGTATTTATAAAAAAAAAGCAATTCATACCTACGCATTCATCGGTACAGAACACATCATAATCGAGGGCTTGACCTAAAATGGAATTTCCTTCATAATCGCATTGTTGCCTTTGGGGGTGTAGCTCAGTTGGCTAGAGCGCTTGCATGGCATGCAAGAGGTCAGGGGTTCAATTCCCCTCACCTCCAAATAAAATCAACAACCCCGACGCAGAGCAGCGGGGTGTTAAACCCTCCGCACAAATAAAAAGAAGGTAGGCAGAGAACCGCGTATGGATATATCAAATCTTGATCCTGATCTTGCAGCCTTATTGGAAGATATTCCTGTAGCGCCTTCTACTTCTGCCCCATCGCTTGACCTGTTTGGTGATATCGGTGACGATATTCTTCTATCTGCTTCACCGGAAGCGTCCGGCGGTTCGGAACCGAGTCCTGCCCGTGTTGATCTTACCGTTAAAGCTTTTCCTAAAATCGAACATTTTTATAATGAAACTCCTCATACCTATTTCGATTCGGCAGATTTTTATAAAAAAGTCCTAAAGAATTGCGGCGAGGCTTCTCAGCGTTTGCATAATACGCTTACCAAATATCTTACCACACGCGATCAAAAAGACCGTACCGTGTATCGGCAACAGCTCGTCACAAATTATTGGCAGTTTATTTCCGTGCTTGTGTTAAAGTTACCGACAGATGAATCCGCAATCGAAAAAAAATATGCATTACGGTACGGACTCATTTTGCCGACGCTTTTAACCGCTGAACAAAAAGATACGTTTGCAAAGATTATCGATGAAAATTCCTACAATGAACCCGTTTATTACCTTGATGAGTGGTTCCATGATATTGCCGTCGGATTGATTAATCCTTCTTCCACTGATGAGGTACGGACAAAACAAAAGAACATTTCGACTCAGTTTCAGCAACTGCTCAATAAGGCGCAGGGTAAATTGCAAAGCGCGGAAAATTTACTCCGTGCAAAATCGGATGAACGCTCCAGTGCGGAAGAATTGCTTAAAAATCAAGTCCATGAGTTATTTGTGCATGACAGTCTTGCTGGTTTTGCAGGGATAAAAGAGCCGTTTACCGAAATACAGAAGCGCAATGTGAGTGATCTGAGCGATAGCATTCGGCGAATTCTTGCGCTGGATAAAGAATTGTCCAACTTCTTGAATGAATATCGCCGAGTGGATGACGATGTCCGTTCGTTGAAGGAAAAAATCGAGGTGAGCGGCGACGGCGAGTTGAATGTCTCCGATGTAAATACGGAGCTGGAAACCGTCCGGCAAATGGTTAAGATGACCTGCGGACGGCAGGGTAATCACTTCCCTATTTTATCGCGTGAATTCTTCCGATGTACACCGAACGAAATCGGTATTAGAGAAAACGTATTGGAGATTATGCGCTGGATTGAAAGCATTGACTGCGAAGCGTATTGCCGCCAGTACCGCTCTCAGCTGAATAGAATCCCTCCGTTCGTGGTACTTATTCCTTCTTACGGTGATATCGGTTTTTGCTGGGAACCCTTTGACCGGTATAACCGCGTAACCAGCCGCGGGCGTATTGCCATTCCGATGTATACAAAAAATTTGAAAAATGCACTGCTAACGGCTACAGCCGACCTTCGATGGCAGGTTGCGAAGGAAAAGGCTTCATACTATTGGATGGAAGAAGGTTTAACCGGTAATTACTATCAATGGTTCCAAGCTCAAAAATTGAAAGGCGACGTAAAAGAATACTTTATTGAAGACTATCTCATCTGGATGACTAAAGAAAGCGAAGGAATACAGAAGCTCGATAAAGAAGTCCGTAACGTATTCTGGCGTTATATGCCGTTCAGCAAGGCTGTTAAGGAAGAGCTGAAAACCCGCGCGCCCATTTATCAAGAGCTGTGCCAAAAAGATTTAAACCGCCAGATGTCCGACGGTTATTAATCTCTGTTTTTACCGCTTATTTTTTGTTATTTAATCCGTACTTATTCATTATTTTCTTCATGATCTTACCGTAAAAGAAAAACGATAATAGAATACCGGCAATAACCGAGAAAGGCAGTGCCGCTAAAATACTTTCATTTACAAATTTTGCCAGCAAGATAATGATTGCAGCACATACTGCGCTGCATCCGGCGATAAGTACGAGCGTTACCAATGTTCCGATAACTAAAAAAAGAATAATATTCCGCATTTATTCCCCGTCTTTTGGCGCAGCCGGAGTTTTACTTTTGCCTTTCCATTCTTGTATGAAAAGTGCAATAAATAAACCTGCCCCGCATACCACAATAGCGGAATCTGCAACATTAAATGTCGGCCAGCGTTCCAAACCGAAAAGACCGAAAAATTTAACATCGATAAAGTCCACAACACCTTCCGCCCTAAAAAAACGATCGAGCAAATTGCTTATTCCGCCGCCGATAATACCGCTTAAAAACCAGCGCTGCAGCCGTGGAAATTCCGATTTAAAATAGACTACGCAGATACCGGCAATAAAGCAGGCAGGAATGCAGGCCATTACGATAAAACGCATAACGGACGAAAGTCCGCTTCCGAGACTGAACGCCGCTCCGGTATTGTAAACACAGACAATCCGTATGAGGTCTCCGAAAAAAGAAGCCCCCACAGACCACGGGGCAATCGATGTAATAATCAGCCATTTGGTTAATTGATCAAGTGCAATAACCGCAAAGGTTAGTATCAGCGGTAAAAAGTAATCTCGTTTGTTTTTGATATTCATCGGCACAGTATAGTGGAATTTTTCCGAAAGGTCTACAAACTTTATCGGAATAGAGAAAAAGCCGATACATAATAAGGAAGGTTGTTATGATTTGTATCTATTTTGAAATTCCTTATGAACGGCAGCTCTTGAGAATTGCTCCGTTTGAAATACAAAAATTATTGAATACTATCGCGGAATCGGCTGAAGCCAACGGTGCCTCATCATTTAAAGTTGCCTGTGCCTCAATTTACCGCTTTAGCAGCCATGAAGTTGCTTCGGTGTTTTCCGCTAATTTATTTTTGCAGAATTTAGCCGATTTACTGCGTGTCTATAAAAGGCGGGTGGTAGATTACCGAATTATTATCGATTGCTGTGAAGAAACGGATTCTGAGGATGTTATTGCAGATCATTTTGCCGCTTACAGGAGTGTGCTTGTGCCGAGCCGCAGTTTTTTTGCCTCCGCACAAGCAGAGCGGCTTTTAAAATCCTATATCCGGTTTGAATATGTGCCTAAAGTTAAACTTTACTACAGTGCGGATTTTATCGTACCGAAAACAGATCACGCCGAAACGGCGGAATCCCAATGCTGTATCTACCTCTCGAATACCGGTACGTGGATACATGCGCTGTATCATTTTATGCTTTTACATCCTCTTACCGAGCACGCGGTAAAGACCGTGCTTTCAAAAGACGAACAAGCACAATACGAGAACGCAAAACATGTGCAGTATTATTTCCGCCGGAACCGGTTTTGTTCAAATTATCCCGATTATTTTATTGACGCATTTTTATTATATACACGCCTCTATTTTCAGGTCTTTGTAAAAAGTTATCATACTACCGAATTAACGGTTATATATACCGAAAAAAATGCGGAGGCGGCGAATCATCTCATCGGTGTACTCCCCATTACCGCTCATTCAAAGCTTATGCCGGAAAAATCGATGGCATTTGACGGCTTATCGGTTGATTTTTTGCAACTTGCGTATCTTACGATATGTGCTTCTGTGTTTATCTTTGACGATGAAATGCCGGAATTTTTTCTTTCGCTGCATAAAAGCGCTCCGTTTATTACGAGTTTGTATGAATGGATGTATGCAGTCGGTATTACCGAAGTAAAAAACGATATATACTCGGTAACCCCATACGCTGTCGAGCGATTGGAGCAGCGGCTTGGAACAGAAAAGAATAAGGCGAAACAGTATATAGCCGATTTCCTATGGGATAAATATAAAAAGGGAATGTTATGTCCCGATGAAAACCTGAAAGATATTTTTGGCGCGCTTCAATTTATTCCGGAAGATCAATTTATGCTGCATTATTTCTTCCATAAGTACTCAGATAAGGAAATACCTCAGATTGATATCAGTCCCTTTAAGTCTACGGTTTTTTTCCCCGCTCTCGAAAGCTATCAAAAAGCATTAAAAATCAGTAAACAAAAAAATATTAACGAAGCGGTTTATGCGGTAAAAAAAGCGGTCAGCTCCGTTCAAGCGCATACCTTTCCTGCAGGTGAATATCGTGCGCTTTCCTGTGTGGCTTTTCTGCATTTGTCTCAAAATAAAATAGAGGACGCCATAACATATTTTCAATATGCGCTTGATATTGCCGAAGTGCTGAACGACAGCAGTTTTATATGTGAGGCATTGTTTAACCTCAGTATCAGTTGCTTTTTACAGAATAGTTTACATACTGCCGAAAATTTTCTCCGCCGGCTCTTAGAGGATGCAGAGTGTTATTTTGAACAGCCTAAAAAAATACCGTGCTTGTTTATGCAGGGGAGAGTTGCATTGCAATTAGGTGATTACGGCAAAGCGGAGCTTTTATTTCAAGAGGCGGAAAAAGCAGCTTCGAAGCACTTCCAAGAATGGGCGCCCCTTTGTAGAATTTGGTATGCAAGAGCATTATCCCAAAAGGGACAAACAAGCAAGGCGCAGCCGATCTTTATTGCAAACCTCGATAAGTCTCCCGATGCCCGTTTGTTTTTGATCGAATCATTTTTATTTGCTCCTATTCTTCGCGATGAACGCGCGCAGATACAAGTGAGTCCCGAAACATTTACCGCTGTGCTTGAGCCGTACCAAAGCGGTTTTGTACTTGCAGAGGAATTGGTCTGGGGGCATCTATACGGTAAACCGGCAATGCAAATATGCTACGCCGCTCTTGACAGCTATTACCGCTTTAGACTTGCTGCTAACTTATTGGAAGAATCTGCGTCGGTATATTTGCAAAAACTTGAGGACACTGCACGGGATGCGCTTAAAAATCATGATATGTATGCTTCGATATATTCGTATCTTTGCTACGATGCAATTCTCCGCCAAGAGGGAAATACATCCGATACCGCAAACGGATATTTAAGCCGTTCGTTTAAAGCGCTGCAAAACTGTATGGATACGATGACGGAGAATACGGTGCGTGATAAGTTTATTTTTCGTAATGTGTGGAACGCCAAACTCTATGCTGCGGCGCAAAAGAATAAATTGATTTAAAATTGCCGCTTTTGCAAATTGAAATATGTTACGGAGCTTCCGTCTGCGGAGTCTGCGCTTCCTCTTCGGCTTTGCAGGCGGGACAAAGACCGGTAAGTTCTATGCTATGTGATGTCATGGTAAAGCCCGTTTCCGATAAGATCTGATTTTCCAAATCGTGCAGCGGACAGACGGCAATGTCAGCCGAAGCCTTGCACTTACTGCACACAATCCTGTGGTGATGTTCTGTTCCCTGTTGAGAGGCAATCTGAAAATAGGCTTTTCCGTTGGGATGCATACTTTTTGTTATAAAACCGGATTCGGCAAGCGTATGCATTGTTCGATATACCGTCGACAAGTCGATTTGCAGATCTGCCCCACAAGCTTCATGCAGCTCTTCGACGGAGAAAGCCTTATCCTTATCTTGAGATAAAATACTGATGATTAAGTTCCGTGCTTTTGTTTTGCGCAACTTTTTTGTAACGAGCGGGTTTTCCATACTTTTTGTGTCCTACGCACTATCTATTCGATAGTTCGATTATATCGGAGAATGTTTTTTTTGAAAGGGTAAAAACTCAGCGTACCAAAAACTCAGCGTTCAGACAGCCGTATAAGACAGATAGATCGAATATCGCAGAAAAAAGAAGTTGTTGAAAATAATCCGATGTGTTCGATGCCCTTCTATTGGCGGATGTGCTTTTTTTTGTATATTTATCCAAAATATGTGATGATTCGTGCAGAAGATTTTAATACTCCGGTGCTTTGCGCTGTGATAAAGAGTATGAGCGCCGGATGCAACCACCTTATGTTTAAGAGGATCGCGTATGAAGCTTTACAGTAGAAAACAACTTATTTTTTCTGCAGCCGTTATCGGCTGTTTTATTGCACTTGCCGCTTATGGGCTGGGCTTCTATTTGGGGCACGGAACAAAAACGCCGCAGGGGGATGCCGCAGCCGAGCTTGAAGCATTGGCGGAAAGTAATGCAGCCCTCACACAACAGAGCGGCGGGCACATTGACGGCGTAGAAAATACCGGTGACGGGAGCGTGTCTGTCTTAGAAGCAGCGGGGCAAACAAGCCCTTACCTGACAGCTGCCGCGGAACCGGCGAGCCGTTACACCGCAGAAGAAAAGCAAAATATTTCGGTGTACGAAAATACGAACGATGCGGTTGTTAACATCACCACGGAAACGGTCGGGGTAAACTGGTTCCTTGAACCGATTCCGCAGGAAGGCGGTTCCGGTTCGGGCTCGATTATCGATAGCCGCGGTTACATCCTGACCAACACGCACGTTATTGAGGATGCGACAAAGATATTCGTATCCCTTTCGGACGGCAGCCAGTACAATGCAAAGGTAATCGGCGTAGACCGTGAAAACGATCTTGCCGTGCTCAAATTCGACCCGCCCGCAAACACTCAGCTTACGACGATAAAATTCGGCGATTCGGACGGGCTTAAGGTAGGGCAGCGGGTACTCGCAATCGGAAACCCCTTCGGCTTAACACGGACGTTGACGGTCGGTATTGTATCCGCCCTCGGCCGCCCGATTCAAACCGATAAAAACGTCATCATCAAAAATATGATTCAAACCGACACAGCAATCAATCCCGGTAATTCGGGCGGGCCGCTCCTCGATTCGGACGGCAAGATGATTGGCATCAATACGATGATTTATTCTACGTCGGGCAGTTCGGCAGGGGTCGGCTTTGCGGTGCCCATCAACACAGCTAAGCGGGTTGTATCCGAAATTATCAAGTACGGAAAGGTTCGGCGTGCGTCCATCGATGCGGAGCTGGTACAGCTGAACGCTTCGATTGCAAACTATGCGGGGCTGTCGGTGCAGCGCGGTTTGCTGGTTTCCCGTGTTAAAAAAGACAGTAATGCCGAAAAGGCGGGGCTTCGCGGTGGAGCGAATGCCGTCCGTTACGGTATCGGGAAGCGCGCTGCGGTTATCTACCTCGGCGGCGACATCATCACCCAAATCGCCGGTCAGGCGGTCAGCAACCTTAGCGAATACTACGCTGTTTTGGAAGATAAAAAACCGAACGAGAGTATCGCTGTAACGGTGCTCCGCGGAAATAAGACCGTAAAATTGACGCTTACCCTTTCCGAACGGAACGATGAATAGGTAACGAAGAAAAATGGCAAAAAAGAAAGCCGGCGGACGGATATTCCGGTGCAGCTCCTGCGGGTACAGCCAGCCGAAATGGCTCGGACGTTGTCCGAGCTGCGGCGAATGGAATACCTTTGAGGAGCAGTTCCAAGAAGCGGACTTTACCCCCGGCTTTGCTTCAAGCGCCGCTGCCGTGCGGCAAACAGACGAAGCGCATCCTATCCCGCTTGAACAGGTGGAGGTACACGATACTGTCCGCATTACAACCAGTATTTCGGAATTTGACAGAGTGCTCGGCGGCGGTGCGGTAAAGCGTTCGGCGGTATTAATCGGCGGCGAACCCGGTATCGGAAAGTCGACATTGCTCTTGCAAGCGGCAGCTGCCGCAGCAGCCGGAGCCGTAGGGCAGCGGACGCTTTATGTGTCCGGAGAAGAGTCCGCCGGGCAGATACGCGGCAGGGCTGACCGGCTCGGTGTTCCGCTCAAAAATATCGAACTGCTTTGCACCAATTCGGTGGAAAATATCGAAAAAGTATTGAATAATCTCAATCCCCTTATCGTCATTATCGATTCGGTACAAACACTCTTTTCCCCGCAGGCGGGAACCATCCCGGGCACGATCAATCAGCTCAAATACTGCGCCAACGAATTGGTGCAATGGGTAAAAGAGCGGGACGCAGTGCTCTTTCTTACCGCTCATGTAACAAAGGAAGGCGTTATCGCAGGGCCGAAGGTTCTGGAGCACATGGTCGATACCGTTATCTCTTTTGAGCGGAATGAAGATGATGTGCGGTTTCTCCGCGCCCTTAAAAACCGCTTCGGTTCGGTGGATGAGCTGGGAATTTTCAGGATGGATGAAAAAGGCTTGGCTGCCGTACAGGATCCCGCCGCGCTGTTTATCATTCAACGGCAAGGTGAGCTGCCTGCCGGGTCTGCGACCGTACCGGTGTTTGAAGGTAGCCGTGTGTTTATGGTAGAAATTCAGGCGCTTACGGTACCCGCTAAGGGCACAATGACGCGCGTATTCTCCGATAAGATAGATTCCGCACGGGTTAGCCGCGTCGCCGCCGTACTGGAAAAACGGATAGGCTTGCGGTTCTCCGATCAAGATATCTATATCAATGTCGCCGGCGGCATCCGGTTGCGGGAACCGGCTATCGATTTGGCTTTAGCGCTTGCGCTCTACTCTGCGCGGACGGATATCCCCGCGCGTAAAAACGAAGCATTTATCGGAGAGCTTAGTCTTGCCGGTGAGATCAGACCGGTACGCCGCTTAAAGCCGCTGATTAAAACCGCGCAAAGCCTCGGCTTTACCCAACTCTATGTCCCGGCAGCTGCCGGCGACGGCGATGACCCCGACCCTGCAATGCAAGGCATTACCCGCGTAGAAAACCTCGCTGAAACAATCAAGCACGCGTTCGGTGCGGGGAAGTAAAGGCCTCTTGTGTTCTGCTGTGACTGTGTGGGATCGCTACCATTCGTGGAGAATATGGAAATGGCGATCGGGTATAACAAAATCTTTGTTGACACCGCAATTTTTATCTATTTTAAAATTACCTCAGCTCAAAAACCATCTCTATTTGCGCGTCAAAGAGAATCTTTCCGATTGGAGCGCCGCCTGACTCCGAAGTGCCTCCAGCTGTCTGCGCGTACACAACTCGATTTTGTATGATAGTAATGGGAACCTCTAACAACATCAAACCTATCGGCTTGTTCTGTAAGGAAGTGATTTATCATATCCGCTAAAGCGGATTGCGAATCAGTTTTTTAGAGATGCCCTAATATCATGATTTCCCCTATTATATATCTATACGTATCCTCTACATAGCGGAAGAGAATCGTGATATAATAAAGAACAAGATGGATAAAATATCGATTAGATTTTTTAATGATACGGAAGTTCGCGCCGTTTGGGATGAAGAACACTCCAAATGGTGGTTTAGTGTGCTTGATATCATCGGTGTTCTAAATGAACAGCATGAATACGAAAAGAATCGTAACTACTGGAAATATTTAAAAGCAAAACTGAAAAAAGAAAATCCTCAGGTGGTTAGTGCTACTACCCAACTGAAATTAACTGCTGCCGACGGGAAAAAATATAAATCGGATGTAATGGATTATAATCAAGTAATAGAGCTTGCAAAAAATTTTCCGAACAATAAATCCATGCCGTTTATCCAGTGGTTTACCTATTCTGAAGAAACAATAGATGCAAAAAGTAAAACAAAGGCATACGCGCTTTTTGAAAGTTCATTGCTGGACAGTATTGAAGTTGGGACGATACAGGGATTACAGCAGATTCATGCCTATCTTTTTGGGGGGACTGTATAATTTTGCCGGTAAAATCAGAACCGTAAATATTTCAAAAGGCGGTTTTCAGTTTGCAGCAACAGAGTTCCTTGAACAAAATCTTGCCGGAATAGAGAAAATGCCGGATACAACGTTTGAACAGATCGTAGAAAAATATGTCGAGATGAATATCGCCCATCCTTTCCTATTATTACGAAGAAGCGGAGTAATATGCACCATTTTCTTAATATTTGTTTACAATTTTTTCCTTGACGTAACGGTGCTTTTTCCGTATACTACTCAAACTTTGTCTGAGGAAGCCTTTTTTGGTAAACTAGCCTCAGCTTGTTTTATTTGCCAACTTAGCTCACCTGGCAGAGCAGCACCCTCGTAACGTGCAGGTACTCGGTTCAAGTCCGAGAGTTGGCTTTTTTATCTTTTTCCTTTTAATTTCTTCACTAATCCTTATATATTGTGAGACATCCTAAAAAAAAATTAGTTTTTTGCGTTTTTTTGCTTGTTTTTGCGGTGAACCGTGCTATACTGGTACAAGGGTATTGCAGTATGAGTCAGACACAGTTTGTCGTTAAGGGTGATTTTATATCAGCCGTAACAAAAGACCGTCTTGTAGCGCATCCGAATGCGTATGCGCTGTGCGAAAACGGAAGAATAATCGATTTTGTTACCGCATTGCCGGAAGGTCAATGGGAACGTGTTCCCTGTTTTGATTTTTCCGGTATGCTGATTGTCCCCGCCTGTGTTGACTTACACGTTCATGCGCCACAGTATGCATTCCGCGGAATGGGGATGGAGCTTGAACTCATCGATTGGCTGAATACCTATACCTTTCCCGAAGAAGCGAAATATGCCGATGCTGATTACGCTTTGCAGAGCTATCGGCTTTTCACCGATGATCTTGAAGCGAGTCCGTCCTGCCGCGCGGTAATCTTCGGTACCATTCATAACAGCGGCAACCGTGTGCTGGCGGACTTACTAAAAGCTAAAAAGATGCCGTGCCTCGTCGGCAAGGTGAATATGGATCGGAATGCGCCCGACTACTTATGCGAAACGGCGGAATCATCTTTTGCCGCGACCCAAGCCTTTGTTGATTCATTTAAAAATGATGATACCGTTGCTCCTATTATAACGCCCCGCTTTGTACCTTCGTGTACGCCCGCTTTAATGGATAATCTCGGCAAGCTGGCAGCAGCCCGGCACTTGCCTATACAGAGCCATCTTTCGGAAAATAAAAAAGAAATCGCGTGGGTGAAGGAGCTTCATCCCGAATGCAAAAATTATGCCGAAGTGTACGACCGCTACGGTCTTTTAACCGATAAAACCATCCTCGCTCATTGTGTGCATCCTACCGACGCAGAAATAGAATTGCTGATTCGGCGCGGCACGTATATTGCGCATTGTCCCGAATCGAATATCAATTTAACCAGCGGCATTGCCCCGATCGCGCGTCTTTTGGATGCGGGCGTTCATATCGGGCTCGGCTCAGATGTGGCTGCCGGTTCTCAACTGTCTCTGTTTAAGGCGATGATGGCAGCGCTTCAAGTTTCAAAAATGCGGCGGTATTTTTATGAAGGCGAGCGTGCGCTTTCCGTATCGGAGGCCTTATACCTTGGAACGAAAGGCGGCGGTTCCTTCTTCGGCGATACCGGCAGCTTTGAAAAAAACTTCTGGTTTGACGCAGTAGTGATCGATGATACGCAGTTGAGTGCACGTACCGATTTTTCCGTTGAGCAGCGGCTGGAACGTGCGCTCTATTTGATGGAACGGCACAACATGGTTGCAAAATTCGTACAAGGCCGTTGCGTATGGAATAAACGGTAGGAGATATAATATGGATGAAAAAAGGTTTATCGATATTGCGGCAGGGCGGGTGAAAGCCGATCTGGTGTTAAAAAACGCTTTTGTGCTTAATGTGTTTACCAAAGAGTTTATTAAACAGGATGTTGCGATAGCGGACGGCTATATCGCCGGAGTCGGACAGTACGAAGGTGTTGTAGAAAAAGATTTAACCGGCAAGTTCGTGTGTCCGGGGCTTATCGATGCGCACCTGCACATTGAGTCCACGATGGCGTCTCCGCGGAATTTTGCTCGGCAGGCGCTCCGCTGCGGTACTACGGCCGTTATTGCCGACCCGCACGAAATTGCCAACGTTGCGGGCGTTGACGGTATTCTCTATATGCTGGAGGATGCGCGGAAGGCGGTGTTTGCCGGTACGGACCAGCCGCTTGTTTCCATCTATTTTATGATTCCTTCCTGCGTGCCCGCTACCGACTTTGAACACACCGGCGGCGCGATTACCGTGTACGATATAGAAAAGCTATTGGATGAGCCGAATGTACTCGGTCTCGGCGAGATGATGAACTATCCTGCAGTCATCCGCGGGGATGAAGCCGTATTGAAAAAGATATCTGCGGCTCGGGAAAAGAAAAAGATATGCGACGGTCATGCGCCGTGCGTGCGCGGCCGCGATTTACAGGCATACTGCGCCGCCGGTATCCGTACCGATCACGAATGCGCTTCCTACGATGAAGCATTTGAAAAATTGCAGCAGGGAATGTACATCCTGATACGCGAAGGCTCTTCCGCGCAGGATTTGGAACCTATCGTACGCGGTATGCTGGAGCATAAGACCGATACGAGCCGCTTTGCGTTCTGTACCGACGATAAAAAAATGAGCGATATTTTAGCGAACGGACACATTAATAATAATGTACGCAAAGCGGTGTCGCTCGGATTATCGCCGGAAGATGCGCTGTGTATGGCGAGCTTCCATGCGGCACAGTGTTACGGTTTGAGCGGCAGGGGGGCTATCGCTCCGCGCCACTATGCGGATATTGTCGTATTTGATAATATAACGGACTTTTCAATCGATTCGGTATACAAAGCCGGTATTGAAGTTTCTTCCGTTCCGATGGCGCAAGAAACGGAGTCGGCGGCGGCAGAGGAACCGTCGTCGTTCTCCATTAAACGGATTACCGACAGCGTGCATGTTGTTCCCGTATCTCGGAGCGCCTTTAGCGCCGACCATTTTATGCCGTCGGGTTCCGATAATTTCCATGTTATCGGAATGCAGCGGGGAACACTTTTTACGAAGCATCTGGTGTTTCCGCGGCAGGAATGCGCCGAGATGCTCAAAGAAGGCAAGCTCTGTTATTTGGCGGTGCTGGAGCGGCACAAGAACACCGGCAATATCGGCCGCGCTTTGCTGCACGGTTACGGAGTGTCGAACGGAGCCATCGCGTCGAGTGTCGGCCATGATTCGCATAACATCATCGTCGCCGGTTCCAATGCTGCTGACATGCACCGCGCCGTAGAGGAAATAATCGACATGAAAGGCGGTGTAGCCGTTGTACAAAACGGTGTAGTGCTTAGCAAATTTGCGCTGCCGATTGGCGGTTTGATGAGCCCGATGGAACCGGGGCAGCTTGCCGATGCTATTCACCATGCGGCCGAGAAAGCGCATACTATCGGCGTATACCCCGAAGTTGAACCGCTGATCGGTTTGTCGTTCCTTGCGCTGCCGGTTATCCCCGAATTAAAATTGACGGATTCCGGTTTGTTCGATGTAGTAAAATTTCAGTTTATATAGGGAGGTAAAGATGATAGTTGGAAAAGCGGTGCCCCGTGTCGATGCTTACGATAAGGTAACCGGCAGGGCAAAGTATGTTGACGATTATTTTCACAGTGATTTTTTAGTCGCAAAGGTATTGCACAGTACCATCGCGAACGGACTGGTAAAAAAAATCGATACAAGCGCTGCGGAAAAAATCCCCGGCGTGGTTAAGATTGTTACCTGTTTCGATGTGCCGGACATTTGTTTTCCGACTGCGGGACACCCGTGGTCTACCGAAGCGGCGCATCAGGATATTGCCGACCGGAGACTGCTGAACACGAGAGTACGCTTCTACGGGGATGATATTGCGGCAGTCATTGCAGAAGACAATGTCGCTGCAGAGCGTGCCTTAAAAGCAATCACCGTTGAGTATGAAGAATATCCTCCTATTATGGATGTGCATCAAGCGATGTCCCCTGAAGCGACCGTATTACACGAAGCATTCCCGGGCAATGTGCTGAAGCATACGGTGTTTAGCGTAGGCCAGTATGAAGAAACGCCGGATGATCCCGATACGGTCATGTTTGAAGGTGATTATGCGGTATCTCCGATTTCTCACTGTCATATAGAAAATCCCGGCTCGTATGCGTATATGAAAGGCGGAAAGATTATCGTGGTGTCTTCCACGCAGCTGCCTCATATCTGTCGCCGCGTGTGCGGACAGGCGCTCGGAATCGACTGGGGGAAAATACGGGTTATCAAGCCGTATATCGGCGGCGGCTTCGGCAATAAGCAGGACATCCTGTATGAACCGCTGAACGCTTACCTTTGTACGCTCGTAGGCGGCCGCTGTGTGCAGCTGTCCGTTTCGCGTGAGGAAACCTTTATGTGTACCCGCACGCGCCATGCGATGGAATTCCACATGAAGACAACAGTGCGGAAGTCGGACGGCAGGTTCATTTCGCGCAAAATGCTCTGCTATTCTACGAAGGGCGGTTACGCTTCACACGGACACGCTATTACCGCGAATGCCTCCAACGAGTTTAAGCAGCTCTATTCGGCGGAAAAGGGAATCATTTCCGAAGCGTATTCCGTGTTTACCAATCATATTACCGCAGGGGCTATGCGCGCGTATGGGATTCCGCAAGCGGATTTTGCCCTTGAATCTTTTATGGATGATATGGCGCTCAAACTGAATATGGATCCTATCGATTTGCGGCTCAAGAACTGTATGCGGGAAGGGTATGAAGATCCTGTTACAAAGATTAGAGCAAACTCGGACGGGCTCTATCAATGCTTGCAGAAAGGCCGCGAGGTGTTCCACTGGGATGAGCTGCGGAAAAAGTATGCGAATCAGACAGGGCCGGTGCGCCGCGGTGTCGGAGTTGCCTGCTTTAACTACAAAACCGGCGTTTACCCCATCTCGCTCGAAACCGCCTCCGCCCGTATCATGCTCAATCAGGACGGCAGTATTCAAATTCAGATGGGGGCGACGGAAATAGGACAGGGCGCCGATACGGTGTTCTGCCAGATGGCTGCCGAAGTGCTTTCGCTGCCGATGGATAAGGTCTATATTTTTTCCGAACAGGATACCGATGTTAGCCCGTACGACAGCGCGGCCTATGCTTCTCGTCAAACATACGTGAGCGGCAAGGCGATTAAAAAAACTGCCGAATCGCTTAAACGAAAGATATTGGAATATGCGGCGTGGATGCTCGATATGAAGGCCGATGAACTTGATCTGCAGCATGAAAAAATTATTGTCCGTAGTACCGGCGAAGAGCGGCTCACCTTGGAAGAGGTCGCAATGGAAAGCTGTTACAGTATGAAAGAATCCAATCACCTCAGCGCGGAAGAAACGTCGCATTGTACCGATAACTGCTTCTCGTTCGGTGCAACCTTTGTTGAGATTGAGGTTGATATTCCGGTCGGCAAAATCACGGTATTGAATATTTTGAACCTGCACGACAGTGGTACGCTTATCAATCCGCAGCTGGCGGCGGCTCAGGTACACGGCGGCATGGGAATGGGAATCGGTGCTGCAACTGCCGAACAGATGCTTTATGATAATAAAGGCAAGCTGCTGAACGGGAATCTTTTGGATTATAAGATGCCGACGGCGATGGATCTTCCCGACTTACACGAGCTGTTTATCGAAAATGCCGATCCCACCGGCCCCTTCGGAAATAAATCACTGGGCGAGCCGCCGATTATTTCGCAGCCGCCGGCAATCCGCAATGCGCTGCTCCATGCCACCGGCGTTGCCATTAACAAGCTGCCGCTTAATCCTCAGCGGCTTTTTGAAGCGTTCAGCGAGAGCGGGCTGCTGAAGGAGGTAATCTAATATGTACGATATGGAAAGTTTTTATCAAGCGATATCCATCGCCGATGCCGTAAGCGCCTTAGTCCGTACCGAAAATCCGGTTATTCTTGCCGGCGGCACCGACGTGCTGATTCAAATGCGGGAAGGTAAACTTGCCGGACGGAATGTCGTGTCTATTTTCGGCATCCCCGAATTGCGCGGGGTGAGCATAGATGAGGAAGGTACGATCCGCATCCGGCCGCTGACGGTCTTTAGCGAATTAACCGGAAGTCCCATCGTGCAAAAGCACTTACCGATGCTCGGCTATGCGGCCGATCAGGTCGGCGGGCCTCAGATACGGAATATGGGAACGGCAGGAGGAAATATCTCCAACGGTGTAACCAGCGCCGACACCGCGCCGAGTCAGCAGTGCTATAACTCGGTTGTCGAAATTACCGGCCCGGACGGAGTGCGGCTGGTTCCCGTGCAGGAGTTTTACGTATCTGCCGGAAAGGTGGTGCTGCAAAAAGGCGAGTTGGTAACCTCATTCCTCATTAAAAAGAAGGACTACGAAGGCTTTACCGGCGACTACATCAAGTATGCGATGCGTAATGCGATGGATATTGCGAACTTGAGCTGCGCTTCCCTTGTAAAAACCAAACGGGAAAACGGCGCCTTAAAAATCGACGAGGTGCGTATGTGTTTCGGTGTTGCCGCTCCGGTGCCGCTTCGCTGTAAAAATACTGAGGCTTTTTTAACGGGTAAAGAAATCAACGATGCGTTATATGAAGGCTTGCAGGAAGTGCTTCTCACGGATATCAATCCCCGTGACTCGTGGCGCGCGTCAAAAGCGTTCAGAATTAATACCGCCAAGCAAATAGCGGTGCGATCTTTACGGAAAGCTGTCGAGCGGCAGGAGGTGTAAGCATGTTAAAAATTATTACTATGAAGGTAAACGGGAAGCAGTGCGAGCTTGCCGTTGATGTTCGGGAATCGCTTGCAGACGCGCTCCGCAATAGACTTTCGATGACGAGCGTTAAAAAGGGCTGTGAAGTAGGAGAATGCGGCGCCTGTACCGTGTTGGTGGATGGAGTGTCTGTTGACAGCTGTATTTACCTTGCAGTATGGGCGGACGGCAAGAGTATTTTGACGGTTGAAGGACTACAGGGCGAAAACGGAGAACTCAATCCGGTGCAGCAGGCCTTTATCGATGAAGCTGCCGTTCAGTGCGGCTTCTGTACCCCCGGGCTTATTATGACAGCGGTGGAAATTGTCGGAAGCGGAAGGCTGTATACGCGGGAAGAGCTGCGTAAGCTTATCTCTGGGCACTTGTGCCGCTGTACCGGCTACGAAAACATCCTCCGCGCGGTCGAAAAAGCGATGAAGCAAAACCTTGAGCAAATGAAAAAGGCAGGCGCGTAAGACTCGGACTTGAGCATTGGGCGCCGCTAAAAGTTGTAAGCCTCTCCGAGATGATGTTTTTCATAAGTTTTAGAATACCAATAACTTATGAAAAACATTGTATGAAACGCCTGTTTTTTTTATGCAGCTTTTTTACTGTGCGCTGTACTTATTTTTGCGGCTGATGATGATATAGAAGACACATCGCAGCCGCTTTTTTTTGTACAATAACTATCGGGACGGCTGTTTTTATATGCATTATACTCTCCGTAGGTTTTGGAGCAAAAGATGAATATCATTCAATCATTTAACGGAGCGATGGCTTATATTGAAAGGACTATTGAGACAGGGTGTGATGAAGCGGAGATTGCGCGCATTTCCGGCTATTCCTATCCGCTATTCAGCAGAATCTTTTCGATATTGGTCGGGTATCCTTTAAATGAATATCTCCGTTTTAGAAAACTCAGCAGAGCCGCCGCCGATTTGCGCAATACCGATGCTAAGATTATCGACATAGCATTGGCGTACGGCTATGAATCGCCTGATTCTTTTGCAGCTGCGTTTAAGAAATTCCACGGCGTCAGTCCGAGCGCGGTTCGGAACGGAAAAGAATTTAAATCATTTGCTCCAATTAAATTATCTTTAACCGTCAACGGAGGGCAAACTATGGAAGTCAAAATTGGAAAAAAGAGCGGATTTACGCTTGCAGGTATTCAAGTCGATGCGGATCGAACCAGTGATTTTCCGAAAGTCTGGGGCAGCCTTTTTGAAAAAGCTTCGCACGAAGAACTTGCAAAACTCGGAAACGGTAGGAGCTTCGGCATCTGTTCCGAGGTAAAAGACGGCAAAACGTTTACTTATGCAGCGGCATATGATTGCCGTGACGCACAAAAGGCGGCCGAACTCGGCTTGTCGGTGATGCACATCCCAGAAGCTGAATACGCAGTAGTCCAGCTGAAAGGCTCCGTTCCCAATTGCATCCACCAAGGCTGGAAGTATGTTATGGAAACCTTCTTTCCCGAACAAGGGTACTGTCATGCCGGTACTCCCGACTTTGAAGCATATTCGGAAGGAGATATGTACAGCAAGAATTACACGATGGAGCTATGGGTGCCTATTGTAAAGGCATAAGGCTGTGAATTACTCTTCCTCCGCAGTCCTGCATACGAGGTTGCTGCTGCGGGGGGAGGCTGATTATTTTCTATGCTCAATAATCCATCCTTTTATGTCATTTTTAGACATTTTCCCCGAAGCAATGTCTAAACCAAAATCAACCAATTCTTGTTGTGAATAATTTACTTCAATATTATTCAACTTTAGAAAAAGCAACATTAAATGTACACCGATTCTTTTGTTTCCATCTATAAAAGGGTGATTCTCAATCAAAGAGTAGCACAGCTGCGAATCCTTGTCTAAAATATCAGGATAAAGATTGTTCCCGCCAAAAGTTTGAAATGGTGTTTTCAATGCTGAATCCAAAAGCTGCGCGTCACGTATACCATCCATACCGCCTGTCTTTTCGATAAGAGACCTGTGGATTTTTACTACTTGTTCATACTCAAAGAAAATCATTTAGCTAATTCCTGATATGCTTGCTTATTCTGATCAATGAGAAAATCGGAAATTGCAAAAAGTTTTTCATCAGAAACGGTATGATATAGCTTTTCATCTTCCAAAACGGTTATTATTACTTTTCTGCCATTATAATATTCAAGCGAAGGACAATCTGTAAGAATGGTGTTTCCCTGAATAATCCCAGTTATTGCAAACATTTTGCTGCCTCCGGGTGGTATTATAGCATATATTGATTGTTTTTTTACAGAGCTTTTCATAAACAATACCCCCTGGTACTCTGATTCGAAGGATGGGATTATTGTCAAATTAATTGATAAATATAACAATACCCGTTTGGGGCATAATAAATTCCGATTGGGGTAGAGCTTCCTATACTTTTTCGTAGAATACTAACGATTAATATTAGAATAGACCTGTTCGGAAACTTCGTTTTTTACAGATGCTCATCGGTGCCATTACCCATCGAAATGATGTGAGGTTGTTTCAGTTCGGTTCGCTGTGCGGGCTAGAGATAATTTCCGTCAGTACGGCATCCTTTCCCTGGACTCGTACACGGATATATTCGCCGCCGTGCAAATTATTCTTCTGTAAAGGATCCCGTATTAAAGGCAGGGAAAGATAATTTTCCGTGATAACGGTTTGCTGTCCGTTGCGCGGCGCTTCGACAACCCCGCATATCGGTTTTCCATCCCATGCCTGTAAATATGATGCGGATTGCGTTTCCGCCAGTTCGTTCAGCTTTTTTATCCGCTGACCTGCAATCCGTTCAGGTACTTTCGGCTGCATTTTCCACGCCTCTGTTCCCGGGCGGGCAGAAAAGGGAAACGCATGTATTCCCGCAAACTCAAGTTCACGGCACATCCGGTACGTTTCTTCAAAATCAGCTTCCGTTTCGCCGGGGAAACCGGCGATGATATCCGCACCGATAAACGGATTATTCTTTACGCGGCGGAGTTCGGAAACGGCTTGATATATGGTTGCTTTCCTGTAGCCTCGGTGCATCGCTTTAAGGACGGTATCGCTGCCTGATTGTACGGAAAGGTGGAAGTGGGGGCAAATCTGCGGATGTGCCAGCAGCGGGACAAGCACCTCATCGATCCTATCGGGATAAAGGCTCGAAATGCGGATACGCATCTCAGTGTTTTCCAGTATGAGTTTGAGCATATCGGCAAAGTCTCCGGCTTCGCTCCGGTACTGCGACAGATTCACGCCCGTCAGCGTTACTTCACGAGCACCGGTTTCTTCTATACAGCGAAGCCGTTCGAGGACTTCGGCGGCGGGAAGCGACACGGATTTACCCCGTGCAAGCCGTATCCTGCAATAAGCACAGGCATCGTTACAGCCGTCTTGAATTTTCAGCAGTGCGCGTGAGTGGAATAAAAAATGCGGGGAGCTGAGTGCGAATAGCCGGTTCTCCCGTATGCCGCGTATGGATATGTTTTGTACTGATGAGTTTTGTACCGGTTTGTTCTGTGTATGCTGCGGAGCTTTGTCCGTCAAACGGGTAAGGTAGGCGCGCACTGCGCTTAGAAAAAAGGCTGTGTCAAAGTAAGCGCTGTCGGCTACCAATTTTGCAAGGTATGCCGGTATTTCGGTTAATAAATCTTTCTGTTGTCCGGGGAAGGCGAGTATGTGGGGGTGCAGCGCTTCTATTTCCGCGGCTTCCAGTTGAGCATAGCAGCCTGTTACCAGAATAACGGCATGGGGGTGTGTCTTCACCAGTAATCTGATCAGCCGGCGCGCCTTTTGTTCCGCTTTGCCGGTTACGGTGCATGTATTCACAAAGCAGAGAACCGTCTGTTCGGGCGGCAGCACGGAAGATAATCGGATGGGAGCCGCGGCTTCCGGGGCTGTTATCGTTGAAGTGTCGGCAGGCGTTGTACCGGCGTATCCGGCATAATCGGCATGGCCGGTATAGATGGAAAACCCCGCATCGGTACACAGCGCGGCAAAGGACTCAGCCTCCGTTTGATTAAGCCTGCATCCGAGCGTTTCAATTCGTATTGAACATAATTGAACATTCATATTAATGAAGAAAACCTATAATCAGAAGTTAGAAAGAGGAGAACGCTGCAGCGGGCTAAAAACGGTGCAGTACGCGTTCATAACCTTTTTGAGCATCGGTTGAATTTTTGTTCAGCTGTAATGCAGACGAATACGCCTCCAATGCTGCCCGGTATTCCTTTGCCTGTTCCCGCGAGTACGCAAGCCGCGTCCACCACACGCTATTGAGCGGTTCCAACCTGATAGCGGTAGAAAAGGCTATATCGGCATGGCGATATTTTGCCATGCGCAAATACAATTCTCCGATATGATAATACACGCCGCTTACCTTCGTACCGTTAGGCGCATACGCAATATAATCTTCAAAAAGATGCAGGCTCTCTTCGTTCCTTCCAAGGTGATAGAGCGCTTGCGCATGGCTTTCAATAAGCCGCGGATCATATTGCGAAACTTCCCGCCCTTTAACTGTCCAGTCGGCCGCTTCCTGATAGCGCTCGTCGGCAAGCAGCGCCCATGTCAGTACAACATAGCTGTCGATATTGCGGGGCATCCGTTCTATTTCGTTTAAACACACCGATGCGGATTCTTTATAGCGGCCTTCACGATATAATACCAGCGCATCATCACCCTTTTGTGCATAAATATAATAGGGAAAAAAGAGCATTAAAAAACTTAATGCGATTCCTGCCGGAAATCTTTTGCAGAGAGCAAACACGTTCTTATAACCTCTAGTGCCGATTCATCGTACAAATTCCGCTAAAAAAACAACCGCTATCCAGTATTACTTCGGGAGCTGTTACATCGCCGGTTAATTTCCCTGAGGCAAATACATGCACGGAGGTGGTAGCGGTAACATTACCGATGACCTCGCCTTTAATAATAACGCGGTCTGCGTTTATCTTTGCCTTTACTTTTGCATATTCACTGATCATTAAATCGCTTGAAGATTGAATGGTTCCTTGTACGGCACCCTTTATCATAAAGGGCTTTTCAAACTTAATGATCCCGTCAAAGACGATATCCTCAGCTAAAACCGTATCGTAATCTTCTTCATCCAAATCTATCAGCGCTATTTTATCCGCTTCTGTCATAGCTCATAGAATAACAATGATTAACCGTCGAGGTCAAGAGGCTTTCCGGCAGGGTATTGTGCTTTTGTATCCAGTTCCGACAGCGCATCGATTAAAAAGCGGTTGAGAAAAAGCAGACCTTCTTCCGTAAGGTAAACCCGATCGGTCTCGATGCGGCATTGCCTGCGTTTTTCCCAGAGGCTGAGGGTATTGCCGATAAAGGCGGTAATATCAGCGCCGAACCGCCGTGCAAATGCCGGCCGGTTAATCCCTTCCGAAAGCCGGAAACCCATCAGCAGAACCTCTTCTAAAAAGATATTCCGATCGATATGCTCACACGGATATACCGAGGTTCGGTCGGCTGCGGTCATCCATTCGCCGATATCTTTGCTTCCTTCAAAACGCTCCGCTGCGATAAATTTTCCGCCGCTATCTTCATGTATCAGAGTCCCGCATGCAGCCGGGCCGATGCCGGCGTATGGTTCCATATTCCAATAGATTTGGTTATGAAGGGAGCGGTGCTTATCCTGATACGAAAAATTCGACACCTCATACCGGATGTATCCGTTTTCGGCTAAAAGTTCGATGTTTTGCTGTAACAGGTCGGAAATAAAATCTTCACGGGCTTCAGGAAGCGGCGCTTCGCTGCACAGTCCGTAGAGGGAGAGGTGATCGATGCGGTAGTCTATTAGCCGCTGCAGATCGCCGGAAAGGCTCGCCGCGGTCTGTCCGGTCAATCCTGCAATTAAATCACAGGAAAGTTCGCCGTGCCATCGGCTTTTTATCGTATTCAACGCCGTTATCGTTTTTTCCTTTGAACCACGGCGCCCGTTTACGGCCAGTACGTCGTTATCAAAAGTCTGTACGCCGATGGAAAGCCGGTTGATGCCGCCTTCGCTGCAAGCTGCAAGCCATTCGGGGTGAATATCTTCGGGATTTGCTTCTATCGTAAATTCTTGAACCGGCAGATGCTGCTCTTTACGGATACCGGCCGCGAGGGTGCTAATATCATCAGGGTGCAGCAGCGAAGGCGTGCCGCCGCCGATATAGACGGTTTTCCATGCTTCAATAGCAGAGCGCTCTTTAAAAAAACGGACATCGTGCAGGAGCCGCTCGATAAATTGAGGATTGGGATGATAAGGGGCAAAGCCCGCCTTTTGCGTTATCGAGTAAAAATCGCAATAGCGGCATTTTTGTGTGCAGAATGGAATATGAATGTAAAGACCGGCAGGCTTCACGGGTACGGTTTCGGCTTAAAAAAAAGCGATACGGGAAAACGGCCAATACCGCATTAGGATGCGTCCCTTAATCTGTGTTGCCGCCTGTAACGGCCCCCAGAGGCGGGAATCGCTTGAGGCAATTCGGTTGTCGCACAATACAAAGTATTCCCCTTCCTTGAGCGTAATTTCGGGATAAGCGCCTGAGAACGGCAGTGACGTATCCCAGTTCTCCGGTAGATTTTCGCTTTTGACGTTATAGTCGTTTTCCGTTACTTCAAACTCGGTTAAGAAATGTCCGCCGTTCTTTGTTTTAATATGCAGTACAAAATCTTCCATATATATTGTATCGCCGGGGATGCCGACAACGCGCCGGATAAAAGGTTTTGCTTGCGACGGCTGATTAGCTGCAAAGGGATTGACCAGCTGGAAGGTAAAAAAGGCAACGATTTTTTGTACCGTTTTTTCAAAAAAATTTTGATGAGGCCGTTCAATCGGTTCGACCGTTACGAGTGTACCCCGTTCAATATCTTTTTGGGAGGAATAAAAAGGAGCGGTAATAATCATATCCCCGGAGGAAAAAGTCGGCTGCATTGTATCCGCTTGAATTCGGTACGCGGCGATAATATACGAGTTGATAAGCTGATACAGTATAAAAAGTAAGAAAACAATAAAAGCGACACGGATAATTTTAAACCGCTTTTCCCGCTGTTCAGTATATGAAGTAAATTTGTACCGTTGAAAAAACATAAAAAACCTATTCTACCGGTGATGCCATGTATTTGAATAATGATATCGGAATATCTTTTGTAACTACAGTACCATTTTGTCTCTACGTTGACAAGTATTTTAAGATGAATATAATGAGTTTAATGGACGGAGAGCCGATAAAAATTATCGCAAAGAATAAAAAAGCGCATTTTGACTATTCTATCGAAGAAACAATAGAATGCGGGATTGCGCTGCAAGGTACCGAAATAAAATCGGTAAGGGACGGGCGTATTTCATTCCCCGATTCGTTTGCCGAAATTATACGGAATGAGGTGTGGTTGAAAAATTTTCATATTTCGGAATATGTGTATTCTTCAATCTTTAACCATGATCCCGACCGTCCTAAGAAACTGCTGCTGCATAAAGATGAAATTAAACGACTAACCCGAAAAACGGAGGAAAAGGGCTATACGCTTATTCCTCTTGAGTTTTACTTAAAGCGGGGACGGATTAAGGTCATGCTCGGCATCTGTAAGGGTAAAAAGCAGTTTGATAAACGGGCAGACATAAAGGAGCGGGATATTAAGCGGGATATGCAACGGGAACTGCACCTAAAAAACAGGTGATGACAAGCATGAAACACAGAAGAAAAAAAACTCTATACATAGCCCTCCTGCTGCTCATCAGTCTGCCGCCGGCGCTTTCTGCGTTGCCGGGTGTTGCAGTGTATCAATTACAAGCGCCTGAAATGCCTGAGCAAACGGCTCAGACGGTCGATAATCTTGTCTTTTCTTTTATTAAAGAACTTAAAACATATACTATCTTTGATGTGCGTAATGAGTCCGTACCGGTTGATTTTCCTAAAAATCCGGCTATTGAATATATTTTCTTCGGGGTATTGGAAGAAGTTCCTGAAGGAATCAAGCTTGAGCTCGTGTTGAAGGGACGAAAAGATCAATTTACCCGTATCATTTCGAAAGTATACGGTAATATCAATAAAATCCTGCTTGATTCACGGCTGTTGGTGTTCAATCTCTTTGATTTTTCGATACCCTTGGACAGCCTTGCAATTTCGACGCCGCAAAATGAACAAGACACGGAATTCGGATACATCGAGACCGTCGATTCGCTTGCCGGTTCATGGAAAGGAGAACCCGGTCTTGACCGTGTGATGATATTACGCGGCGGCCGCGGTATGGCGGTGTTTTCAAGCGGCGTGTCTGTTTCGCTCGATTTAAAAATAGATAACGGATACCTGCTGGTAACCCAAAAAGGCAGCCTGCAGCCCCGCCAGTTTCTCAATTTACCCGATGAAATTGCCCGTCAGGCAGTGCAAAAAACCAATCCGCCCCAATGGCGCTTTTTGGTATCCTCCGATAAAAAAATTCTTTCAGGCACAAAGGTCGATGCGCAGATACAATATAATGAAACGGCCATTATCAGTGTGAACTACGGTACTGCAGCAGTTGAATGGCTGCGCGATTAAGCCCTCATGCATTACGAAGATGAAGCGGAGGAACGAGTATACCGCCGCCTGAATGCCGATAAAATAGCAGGCTATCTTGAAGAAACCGGCAGCTTTGCTTCTTTTTTTGATCACTATGAAGAGCGCCCTCCGCAACTTGATCTGACCCGCGCAATAACCCATTGTTTTAACGACAGTACAATCGGCGTTTTTGAAGCGGGAACCGGTGTCGGCAAGAGTTTGGCATACTTGCTGCCTGCCTTTGAATGGGCGCTTGCTAATAAAGTCCGTATTGTCATCTCCACCGGTACCATCAATTTACAACATCAGCTCATCGATAAGGATGTTCCCGACGCCTTAAAAATACTCGGTGTATGCGGCGAGCAATCGGAACAGCCTCAGGCGGTGCTTATTAAAGGACGGCAGAATTACCTCTGTTTGCGGCGGCTTATGCAGACAATACAGGAACCTGATCTCTTTAGTCAGGAAGCGGAAGAGCTGGCTGCTATCCAAAAATGGGCGCAAACAAGCAAAGACGGCGCCCGCTCCGAACTCCCGTTTATGCCCGCCGCTGGGTTATGGTCAAAGATTTGCTCCGAATCGGATAACTGCCTCGGGCAGCGTTGTCCTTTTTACACCGACTGTTTTGTGATGAAGCTGCGCAAAAAGGCGGAAAAGGCTGCTCTCTTAATTGTCAATCACCATCTGCTCTTTGCCGATCTTGCCAGCAGGAAAGAAGGAGCGGGGTATGCCTCAACCGCGGTTCTGCCGTCCTTTAACGCAATCATCTTTGACGAAGCGCATACGATTGAAGAGGCGGCAAGCGGATTTTTTTCCCGTACCTTTTCCCGCTATGATTTAACCCGCTGTATTACAACGCTTTCTCGGACTAAAAAAGGAAAAGCCGCGGGCTGTATCGAAAAAATCACCGCGGTTTCGACTAAAGCCGAACTGATGCCGGCGATCATCGGTGCGCTTGCAAAAACGCAAGCCGCCTATTCCGCACTGGAAGCACAGGCTCTCTCGTTTTGCGGCGCCGTAAGCAGTCTCAGTTTTACACAGGTACCGGCATCGAAGACGGCGGCGCTGCTTGCCGCGTGCAAGGATTTTTATGCAGAGCTGAATATACTCAACCTGAAGCTTGCGGTGCTGATTACCAATGCCGAACCGGACGAAGGCTCCCCGTATGAAGAGGCGGTGCGGGAAGGTTCACTCGCGCTGCACCGGTTGCAAGATATTTCCGAAACCCTCGAAAACTTTTTCCGCTGGAAGGAACTGCCCGATTACGTCTTTTGGATAGAAAAATACCAAAGCCCCGCGGGGGAGGTTCCCTACTTTAATCAGACGCCGGTGGATATGTCGGGTTTGTTGAGGCAGGCGGTGTTCACGCCCTTCGACACCGTCATTGCGCTTTCCGCAACGCTGAAAATCGGCACGAGCTTTTCGTATTGGCTGGGCAGGGTCGGTCTGCATCCTTTTTCCGACAAACCGGTGCGCACCGGTACCTTTGAATCGCCTTTCCCGTACGATAAAAACGTTCTTTTGAATATCCCGACGGATGCACCTGCCCCTGATGATGAGCAGTTTCAGCAATTCGTGAATACCGCCGTTACTAAATTGATTGAAATGACCGGAGGAAAAACGCTTGTCCTGTTTACCTCTTATGAGTCGTTAAAACAAACGTGCGCATACGCCCGCAAGGAACTGCCTGACATGGAGCTATTGCAGCAGGGTGAAGATGATCGCAGCCGCCTCTTGCAAACTTTTAAAGAACATATCGACAGCAGCTTATTCGCAACGGCCTCATTTTGGGCAGGCATCGACGTACCGGGGGAGGCGCTTAGCCATGTCATTTTGGTAAAACTGCCCTTTGCCGTGCCGAGTGCGCCGCTTTTCCGCGCCCGTGCGGATGCCATCGAAAAAAGGGGAGGCAGTTCGTTTATGCAGTTAAGCGTCCCCGAAGCAGTCGTGCAGTTCCGGCAAGGCTTTGGCCGCCTGATGCGCTCACAGACCGACCGCGGTATTGTAACGCTGCTTGATAAACGTGCACTCGTTAAACAGTACGGAAGGATCTTTATCGATAGTATTCCTCCGACAAAACAATGCTTTGCATCTTTGCAAGAAATAGTATATACTATTGAAAATTTTTTGTATTGACGGAGTTCCCATGCTTGGAATTTTTTGCATAGTATGCTGTATCAACACAATAGCAGGATGGGCGTTATTAAACCGTATTGCTTATGCCGTATATCGGCCGTGGTGTAAAAAAATCAATGCGCATATTTCAACCGTTGTTGCTCACCGTATTTTTTCAATTTTTTCTACTTATCTAAACTTCCGCTTTAAGGGCGACTATGCGCTTGTGCCGCAGCTGCCGGAACAGTATTTATTGATTTCCAACCATCAAAGCATTTTGGATATTGTTGTGTATATGAACTATCTCGGCGGAAAGCGGGTTCGCTTTGTCGCAAAGAAAGAACTTGCAGACCATGTCCCATTGGTTTCCGTTATGCTGAAAAGCGACGAGCATTGTCTGGTACGGCGTACCGGTAGTCCCAGCCAAGCGATGCAGGCAATGGATTCATTTGCACAACGGGTGGTGCGCAACAATTGGATACCGATTTTATTTCCGGAAGGAACCCGCTCGAAGGATGGTACAGTCGGAACCTTTCATTCGGCGGGATTCCGGCGGTTTTTATCCAAGGCGCCGATGCCGGTGGTTGTTGCTGCCGTTGACGGCGGATGGAATATCTCTTCGATAACACGGCTTGCAACCAACCTGCGCGGCGGTTCGTATCGCGTTAAAATCTTAAAAATATATCCGACGCCTACTACAAAGGAAGCCCAGCTGAAAGTTTTGGAAGAAAGTAAAGAGTTGATACAGGAGCAGCTTAAAGTCTGGCGAAATCAGAGTAGGTAATGCATAATTAACACTGAAAGAACGAATTTTTTAGAGGTTCCCTGTTTTGGCTTTCCCTCTTTAAAGTTTGCATTTTATATTCCGATAAAGGTATAGAAACGTAATTTACGGATTCTTCATGCACAGGAGTTGTTATGCGGAAACTTTATATGATAATGATCATGGCAGTCTTTTCTGCTGCCGTTTATGCAGGAGATATTGCAAACTTTGTTAATTTAGGTTTTTCAGCTGATGGAACAAAGTTTGCATTCGGTCAGCACGGTTTACAGGATAAGACCTACCGTGCGTATGCTGAAATTTATGCTGTCGATGTAGGTGCCAATACCTTTCTCCCTAACGGTATTTTTAGGACATCTCCCTCAAAGCAAACGGAAGGCAAAGAGAGTAAAGCGACTTTTCTTGCATTACAGAATAGAGCGCAAGTTTCCTTGAGTAAATGGGGTATTTCCGAAATCCGGCAGGGACGGGTTCTTTATGCGCAGACAGAATCGACGGAAGGGAATCAGACTCTATTTTTCCGCGACTTCCAAACAAGTGATGAATATACGGTTGTGCTGAATACAACGCAAAAAATCAAAAACAGAAAGCTCATTTTATTTAACGGTAGAAAAAACAAAACCGAACGGAACTAAGGTAAAAAAGAGGTTGGCCGTCCCGATTATGTCAGAAGCGGTGTTAAAAATTATGCTGTTAAGAAGATATTGATGGATGACACCTCCCGGTCTCTCATTTTTATTATTGAAAAAAAAGAATATTCTGCTGAAGGTGATTCTTTCCGCTATATGGTGGAGGCAACCTTAATCGAATAGAGGGTGCGGGTAAAAAGGCGGTTCCGCTATTTTAATTTTTATTTATTCGGTATATACTGGTAGCTATGAGTACTGATATACTGATAACAGACGATCGCTTAAATTTTTCGTTAAGCTTAGCTGATTTTTTACGGGTACAGGGGCAGCGTGTAATCGTTATTTCCGATGCCGAACGAACAAAAGATAAAAAAACGGAGAATGCGATAGGTCCTGTGTTATTATGGAACCGCCAATCCGTATTTTCGCTTCAATCTTTACCGCTCCAATTTAAAACGTTACAGTTAAATATTGAAACTGCACTGCTGATCTTTGATGCACCCGCATATACCGAATTATATTCCAATACCGGTGTATTGCATGCCGACAAGATCGTTACCGAATTGATTACTGCAAATATACAGTTGGCCTACACTTTTATGCGGTATTTTATTCATAAAAAATCCGGGAAATTAATATTTGTACATCGAGATGTCTCTCCTTCATGCGGGAATATACCGGTTGCCGCTGCGTCCGGAGCATTTGTGAGGATGGCGGAGGCAAGTGTAGCAACACTTGCACAGGAAGAAAATGCTCTTTTGCAAACAATGCTTGTTCGCCTTGAGGGAGAAGATAATGCGCTTTATACCGAATGGCTGGCTGCACAAATAAACCAGCCTGCGTTGTCGCGTATGCCCGGCAAATGGATTAAAGCAGGACAGCGCGGATTATTTGGCAAATAGGCTTCTTCCTGTAAGCATTCTTTAATTATTTGAGGAGAGAAATAATGGATACTAAAAAAAAGAATATGTCTCTGCGTACTAAAATTTTGCTGAGCGGTGTCATTACGCTGTGTATTTTAATAATATGCGCCTGTGCCATAATCGGTTTCCAACTATATCAGGTTAATATAAAACAATACGATCGAACTTCATCTCAGCAGTTTTCTCTTATAGAGCAAACAATCATGCTGTTTATGGAAAACAATAAAAATACGGCAAAAATGCTTGCAGAGCATCCTACCGTGCAAGTTGCCGATACCAGCCTCAATAATTATACGGTTACAAAGCAGAATATGATACTGAAAAATGTATCGAAAGGAGAAATAGAGCAAGAGATGGTAACGCTATTTAAGCGCATCTATAACGGATATTCCGATATCGCGGAAGTCTTTTTCGGGTCAAAATGGGGCGGGTTTGCCAGTTCGTGGGATGATACCGTTAGCGCGGGGTTTGATCCGCGAAAGCGTATATGGTATCAACAAGCGGAAGCTGCTGGTGGTGATACGATTGTGACGCCTGCATATATGTCAACGATAGGTGCACCTGTTATCTGTTTTTCCAGACAAGTATTATCGCCGGAAGGACGTTTTATCGGAAATCTGGGGCTTGAGGTAAAACTTGAGCAGCTTACTTCATTTATCGATTCGATAAAAGTCGGCAAGACAGGATATGTAATGTTGTTCCAAAATGACGGGACTATTTTAGCCGATCCGATGCATCGGGATTTAGTGTTTACAAAGCTGGATAGTACCGTTAATCAATACCTTAAACATTTTCAAGATATCGGCATCGAAACGAAAGTTGTTACGATCGATAATATTCAGTGGCGGGTACGGGTTTTTGCTATTGATGAATTGGGATGGAAAATAGCGATATTGATGCAAAATAGTGAGATATTGGAAAGTTTTTACCGAATCGTTATCAGTATGGCCGCAGTGGGAACGGGGATGCTGATTATATTTTTCTGGCTTATTTTCTGGTTCTCAAAACGTGTAAAAGGATATTTCCGAAAGCTGCAGCTTATCTTTGCAAAAATGGCATCCGGCGATCTGACCGGACGGTTTTACATTAAGAAAAATGATGAAATCGGCCGTCTGATGATCGATTTTAATACGACAATGGATAAGGTTGCCGGTATGATTAATTCGCTTATCCATGAATCGAAGGCAATGCAGCATGTGGGAGATGATCTCTACAATAATATGTCCGAAACGGCAAGTGCAATAAACGAAATCAGCGCAAATGTGGAAAGTATTAAGCGGCAAGCAAAAACCCAGGCTTCAAGTGTTCAAAAAACCGGCAATGTAGTTGAAAATATTATTGCACAAATTCAAGAACTGGATAAAGAGATTACAGTACAAGCAAATTCAGTTGCGCACTCTTCTTCTGCAGTTGAAGAAATGGCTGCAAATATTGTTACTATTACGCAAACGCTTGAAAAAAATAATGATTTGATAAAAGAGATGTATTCGATGACTCTTGATGGGAAGAACGGCGCTAAGACGGCAAACTCGGTAGTTCAGCAAATAGCGGAGCGCTCCGATTCGCTTTTGGAGGCAAGTGTGATCATTCAGAATATTGCAAGCCAGACAAACCTGCTTGCAATGAATGCCGCTATCGAAGCCGCCCATGCGGGAGAAACCGGAAAAGGTTTTGCGGTTGTTGCCGATGAAATCCGTAAACTTGCGGAAGAATCAAATGCACAGGGAAAGCAAATCGGCGGTGTTCTGAAAGAATCTATTGAAATTATTCGTACGCTGATAGCTGCCGGTAACGGTGCCGAACAGACCTTTGATAAGGTATATGAACTTGCGACCAGAATTTCCGATCAGGAAGACTTTATTACGCGTTCCATGCAAGATCAGATGAATGCGAATAAAGAAGTATTGGCAGCGATTAAAGATATCAATATTACTACGAATACGGTACAAGCCGGTTCATCGGAAATGCTTTCGGGCAGCGGAGAAGTTGCACGGGAGATGAATAAACTGGATGGATTGACTCAGGTTATTACCAACAGCATGGATGAGATGTCTGCCGGTGCTATTCAAATAAATAATGCCGTTGTAGAAGTAAATGATCTGGTGCAAAAAAATAAAGAAAGTATCGAAATATTGGCGAATAAGGTAAAAGAATTTACGATATGATAAAAGAAGCGGAAAAATTTGCGGGTACTATGATCTATGATATTTTGACGGCAGTTGATTCGTTGTATAATGATATAGACGCAGATCAAAAAATATGGAAGGCAAAGAGCCCCATGCAATGCCCTGACGGCTGCGGTAGTTGTTGTGTTCATTTTGAACCTGAAGTATATGAGGCTGAAGCGCTGTATCTCGCAGCATGGATGCTGGAAAATCAGAGCGAGCGGGCAGACCGCATCGCCGAAGCTGACAGTGATGCTTCTATCGGAGGCGACGGCTGCGTTCTGTTTGACCCCGAAAGCCCGTATCACTGCACGGTGTACGGCGGACGGTGTCTGATATGCCGGTTATTCGGTTTTTCCGGTGATCACGGTAAAGACAGGTGTATCCGCTGGAAGCCGTGCCGGTATATGGAGCCTTCCGTAGTTGCCGGTAACGCAGCAGGCAGAATTTCCGGTACCCCTGTCAACGGGACAGGTACGGTGCAAGATGTTCAAACGGGACGGCAATATGGAGAAGAGGAGATGATGCGATTATTCGGTGCTGTTCCGCCGTATATGGGCGCCGCTTCGTCAAGTCTTTTGGCGCTGAACCCTGATGATACGCATCCCCGTCCGCTGCGGATTGCGCTCCCCGCTGCGATTAAAAAGCTGAAAATGCTGTTGCACTTTATCACACCGCCCGAACCCGATTGTCCTTCACCGCATCCGTTAAGTGCCTAGCACTGCCGCTATCGTGAACTTCATGATACTTTTAGGCTTGAGCCGTTCAGGAAAGACTTCCGTAGGGAGACTCCTTGCCGAACAGCTCGGCTGCTCTTTTTACGACACCGATGAAGTTATCCGCGTTCGTACCGGTTTAACGCCGCGGGAGCTTTGCCGTCAAGGAGGGGTATCCGCATTACATGCTGCGGAAGCTGTTGCCCTGCGTGAATGCTGCGCTCTACATGACTGCGGTTGGGGTGCCTTTGCAGACGAGCCGTTGCGGCACTCTACACCTTTGCCCCTGCCAACCGACGGCTCCGCTGAGAAACGGCAGGGGGCAACCGTAGAAAACTGTGCTGTCATTGCAGCGGGCGGCGGCATCTGCGATAATGTCGAAGCGTCTGCCATCGTTGCGGCGATACCGCTGCGGGTATTCCTCTATGCAACGGAAGCGGTACTTTTTGAACGCCTGACGCGCGATGCACTGCAAACAGGGTATTATCCGGCTTTCTTACGCTTTCTACCTGCCGATCAAAAAGCGGAAGCTCGGCATCTGTTTACCGAATTGTATACGCGCCGCACCGAACTGTACCACAGGAGCTGCAACCTTATCATCGATACGACCGGCTTGGATTGCGCTGCCGCCGCTCAGAAGATAGCGGAGCAATGCTGATTATCGTAAATTAATATATCTTTTGTGAGATACGGCAAACGGTAAAATTCTTATTTCTTTAAGGGCATAGCTTGTCGTTATTGATACGGAGTTACTATCAAAGTTTTGTCCACGTATTCTCCTAAAAATACGTCGCTATATGCACCTATACCTTGCTTTTTTAGTTCATCAAGAAGCCATTCTTCATCCTTCCCGATTACTTTAAGAATATCACTTTGTACCTGACCATCCGTAATAATGGGAAACTTGGGATTTTCTTCACCAGCCTGTATGATAATGAACTGCCCGTTTTGTTCGACTAAAGCTCTCTTTACAGCCTTTGATGAGTAAATGCCATTTGTACGAAGTTTAAAAGCTACATCGTGAGCCGATAACCGAGCCTTCTTGCAATTTGTGATATCTATTTTGCCGTCATCGATTATAATTAACGCCTTGCCGTCTATAAGCTGCTTAGCCTTTAGATTACGTTTCTTTACCCATTTCATCGATAGAACAAAGACGCACCAAATGCACAAAACAACAATAAAATCAGGTATTCGAACACTACTGTTGTAAATAGCGCCTCCCATAACTCCACCGAACACATAGTTTATAATTTGGTCACTGGCTGATGATGGCGCTAAATTTCCTTTTCCTGATATGTTTATGATTACTACCATTGCAAAGAAGCCGATGAGCAGCTTTATCGTTACTAGTAAAAATACCCCCATATATGTGCTCCTCTATTATTTAGAAAAATTATATGGTACGCTTCCTTCATAAATTGAGCTATTATATCATTTTCTTTTTAAATGTATACAGCAAAACTCAGTAATACGTGTATCAAGGGCTTTTCACTTTCCGCGAATCTGATACACAAGCTTAACATCGTAATACGGCTTTTCATTTCTTACCGAAACTTCCAATTTGCCGGAGTGTACCTTTCCGATACCGTCTCGCTTAAAACTGACATATACGCCGCCGCCGTACACGGGACTTTGCAGGTATATAAGGCGCTCATTTTCGGTTTCTTCCTTCCGTACTGCTTGCGAAAACGAACCGGCGATACCGCAAAAAACACCGTCGGTAATGCAGAAATGACCGTTTATATGGATAGCATACTTTTTTAAGATAAACGGATTGGCGGTTTTGTCCTGTAATTCAACGGAAGCTCCGACAGCTGCTTTTTGGAACCATTGAACGCCGTTAAACCATTTCGGTTTGCTTATGCATATCAGTTCCGTTTTAATAGTATGCAGTTCATTGCGGTAATCCCAGCTTGCCTTCCAACGGATTACTTCATGTTTTACCTGTGTAATAAGTCCGCCGTTATGCAGCATTGTTCTATCTTCCATACTGAACCCATAGAGCGCGGACAGCGAGAAAAGACCGACCTTAAAGTGCGGCTGAATAAAAGCGGTAATCTGTTCGTTTTGCTGCTTCCCATCCCAGTTGACGGCGCGCGCTCCGGTATAGCTGCCGCCGGTTCGTATACCCGCATACCGATACCAAGCATCGATTTCGGCTTGTACCGCGCCGGAAACGGTTTTGTCTGCCGCATAGCTGCAAAAACCGGTTGTCGAAAATGAGACAATCGGATGAGTAAAAACAGCATTAAGACCGAAAAGCGTGTGGTAACGCTGCCGGATATCTTCACCATATATGCCTGAGGACTCTGCGGAAGATGGTTTTACCTCCCTAACCAATTCCGGCATAAAAGCGGTAAGATATTGAACGGCAAAGTTGATATCAGCTTTTTTCTGATTCATACGCCAGCCGCCTATAAGACCGTACCGCATACGCTGCTTCTTTGGTTCGGGGCTTGCAAAAAAAACTCCGTTCCATCCGCTGCCGTATACTTCAACCCCATATTGAACAGCCTTTTGCCCGCTCCCGATACCGATAAACTGTTCCCGCGGAAATTTGACTCCGCCGTAGTTTGCTTTTGTTTTTGAAAAGCCGGTAAAATGTGCTGCTTTTAAGAAACTGTCAAAGGTGAGGCTTCCTGCACCGAGGAAAAGCGCCGGGATATTTTTTTTAGGAAAAGAAGATTGCAGTGCTGCAAGCGGATACAGCCCGACACCGAAATTCCTCACCGACAGTTCAAAGTAGGGTACGGGCATCGGTGATTCAAGCTGTAAATAACCGATGTAGCCGCGTCCGCTGAGTCCGGCAGAAATCCGGGCGCCTTTATGAACACTGTGTACATATCGGAAAAAATAGTCGCGTTCCGGGGCTGTGTGTTTTGCATCAGCCTTATCATTCTGTTGTACGTCCAATGAGGAATCTGCTTTGTCTATTTGTTGTTTGACCGATTCGTCCGTTTGTTGGGTAAGCGCTTTATCCGGTTGCTGCTCAGTTGATTCGCCCGTCTGTTGTCCGCCGCCTGTTTCCGATCCGGTTTCGGAAGCTTTATCGAAATTGTGTTCATCCGTCTCGGCGCCGGAATCCTCATCGGAATCTTCATTGGAGTATTCATCGATATCGTATTCCTCGCCGTTTTGTAGACCGAATATAAAACGGTCATTGGTTAGCCGGTCAAAAAGCGATTGTTGCCCGTGGACTTGCGTAGAAACGCATCCGAAGAGGGTAACAAACATACACAATAGGGTCGGCATACGCTTGATGCCGTGATAAAATTTTATAAGATTCATGCCCCTTTTATGCGACATCAACGGCGTTTCGGCTAATAATTTTTATGTTTTTGGAAAAAAAGTGAAAAAAAATATGTGAAAAGATGGCGATGTTCCAGAGCTCGTGGACTGTACCGACTACGAAAATATTCTCTGCACGGTCGAAAAAGCCATGACTGAAGAACTTTGAAAACTTTGGACAGTTAAAAAAGGCAGGAGCATAGGGTTCGGTGAACAAAAATGCTGCTTCATCAGCATAGTTGATAATACTACAGTCTAAAAATAGGCCCTATTTTGACGGTAAAGGCATTTGTTAAAAAAGACGGAAACCCGATTCCAACCATATCTGTTGCTGTTATGTTTAAGCCGCTTTTTTTATTAAAAAAACAAAAAAAGCCTATATTAATCGGCATACCCACTTGCAACACCTGCGGATATCCCCAGGTTAATCCGATCCCTGTTAAAAGATTAATGTACAAGTTCTGTGTAGGCTTGAAAGTATACCCTAGCAGAGAGCGGGATATAAAAAAGAAAGAAGGAACACGTATTTGGTCATCTGTAACATACGCAGGACCGGCTGCGAATCCGGCATCTTCAATATAGGTAAAGCCGTTGTTCAAAATAAGTCCAACCGTAAATTCAAGGTAACCGTTGTGAGCCTTAAAATAATTGATATTCTCCGATGAAGGATCGATAGGATTTTTCACTGTAAAGGCATTGGTATATGTATATCCCACGGAGGGTGCCAAAATTATATCATGACCTGCAAACAAGCTTGAAAGAATAGCGACAGCAAAAAAACAGAATACTATATTTTTTTTCATGTGCATTTTTCCTTAGGGGAAATGCAGCGCTGACTAATTCCGACACGGAATAGTCAGTGCTGCTTTAAGTAATTAATAGCTACGGCTTAGCAGTTAATCAGTCCGAAAACCATAACGAACAACGCGACGGTTTCGCAAAGACCGACAACGGTAATGTACTGACCGAAGCCCTTACCGGTTTCCGCAAGCGCATCAGAACCTGCTGCGGAAGCCTTGCCCTGGGCAATAGCGGAAGCTGCAATACCGAGACCGCACGCAACACCGACACCTAACAGGAACCACGGATCCGCTTTTGAAGTAAGCATTGTGTTCATCAGCAAGAAACCGTAAATAGTCTGCGTGAGCGGGGCGCCTGCAAATGCGAGGAGGATGAAGGGAGCCGGTTTATTATTCAAATAACACCGCTTCCATGCTCCGATTGTGCCCTGTCCTGCGATAGCAAGCCCTAATGCCGATCCGAATGCCGAAATACCGAGTGCAGCTGCTGCACCAAACATACCAAAACTCATTGAAATCCTCCAAATTGATAATCTACACGATAAGAAGTTGTTCTTCTTATTTAATTATTCTGCAAAAGGTTCGTATTTGAACCCTGCCCACGTTAGCCCGACATGGTTTGAAAACTCTAATGTATTAAGCCGCACTCCGTGTACGATGACCGAAAGTACGTTCATAATATAGTTTAAACCGTGTCCGAAGAATAACAGCAGCACACCCAAAAAGATGAGGAAGCTGCCGAGTGCCGGCCCCGCCATCTGGTTGACTGTCGCGCTGATTGCAGAACCTGCAAGCCCGACTGCCCAAAGGCGGATATAGCTCATAATATCGGCAAAGACGTTTACCACCCCTAAGAACATCGTGATGATATTTTTAAGGCTGTCAACAATACTCTGCCCGATACCGGTTTGATAATTTGAAAAAATAAAGTTGAGCGCAAATCCGCAGCCGATCGCAATAAGTACCGGCTGATTAATCTGATACCGCTCACGACTGACAACAAGGCTTAACACCACGACATACATACCGCACAGCATTGCAATCGAACCAATGTGCCCCAGTATTTGCGGGGAACGGATATTCCGCACAATCGAAATAAGATGTCCGATTGTCAGCTGAATAAGACCGAGTGTAAAGCAGAACTGCATCAAGTTGGCATTCCTGACAGTCGCCTCAGTCGCGTTCGAGATAGCCGGTATGGATAGGTTTTTCAGCCATGCGGGGATGTACTCCACCGAGATGCCGAACCAGTTGCAGGTTGCCGTTCCCCAGATAACGGTGAGGACACCGAGGTAGAGGAACATCTGCATGGCGAGCGGAGCGGGCTGCTCCTTCGCTTTTGCTTTGACGATTCCGATCAGCGACAAGATCACGAGGATGCCGCCGTAGCCTGCATCCCCAAAAATCATCGCAAAGAAGATACCGAAAAAGAGCAGGAACCAGAGCGAAATATCGGGTTCGCGGTAGCCCGGCACGGTACCGAGGAAGTCCGTCAGCGGGGTAAGCAGCTGCACAAACCGGTTATGCCGCATTGCAGTCGGGACGGCATCTTCTTCAGCAGGATCATCTGCAATAAACGCCCAGCCATTTGCCTTTGCAAGCCCTGCAAAATCCGCTTGTTTTTCAGCAAGGATATAACCGGAAAGCCGCGCAAGCCGGATCGGCTCTTTTTCAGCATTTCCGGCTGCAGCATTTGCAGTATTGCCGGATGCGGCAAGCGTTACCGAGCTATCGGTACCGGAAGCAGCCGCCGTATCTTCCTCAAGCGGGATTACTTCCATACCGGCATGGACGGTTTCAAACTCAATCTCTTTTGCAAGCTTTTTTGCCTCTGCCTTTAACGGTGCAAGCAAGTCCGTCCGCGCCCCAATCCGAGCCTTGAATGAAGGGAGCCGCTTTTGTAAGCGTTCTTTTTCAGCCTTCATTGCAGAAAGCCGCATCTCCGGTAAAATAAGCGGAGTAAAATCGGACGGCAGGTCTGTAGGCACGTCAGCAGTTTCGGAAACAATCGCAAAGCGTACCGTTTTTTTGCCGCCTACAAGTCTCACCGTTTTAACCGTTTCGGGCAAGGCTGCGTAGGATTTTTCCGAAAGTTCGCCCATCGTCAAATAGATGCCATTTTCTTCAAAGCTGCGTATATCTTCGGGATCAAAATCACCCCAAGAACTGTATGCTTCGATGTCGCCGGTTAGCTTATTGATTGCAGCCCGTGTATTTGATTCTTGGTCTTTAAGCTCAAGAATTTCGTCAACTGCCTGCAATAAGTCATTTCGGTTCAATGTGAGCGGTCCAGTCTTTGTTTTTTCAGCTTTTTTCGGCTGCGATTCGGTAATCAACGCTTCCGCTTGCTGAACTCTCGCATACGTGTTCTGCAATTCCGTCAAGGTATCGCTTGAAGCGGCTTCCTTCTCAATATGCACCGCACCGAAGTTCCGCAGTGTTTTTAACGCCGCCTTTTTCTGAGAATCCAGCACAAGGAGCGTCAGTTTTTTCATCGGTAAAATCATGCTGTCTCCTCCTCATCCGAAGCGTTCTTTTCCAAGTTTTTCTTGGAAATCTTCCCGCGCACAACCGCCGCTACCTGCTGATCTCCCAGATACACGGAAATTTTTTTGATGTTCCGCTTTGTTTCCGGTATCTTTACCTTTTCAAACAAGTTGACCCGCTGCGTTGTGGTACGCAGTTCGTTGTTGAGCCGTGCAACCTGTTCGTCGAGGATTTGGGCTTCAAGATCGAGCGATAAAACCCGCTCCATCCGGTCGCAAGCAATATCGAGCCAGAGCGGCGTTGTAAAAAGATCGTAGCTGCTGCGTTCAAAGTCCGCCCCGGAAAATACCGGTATCGAAACACCGGCAATATTTCCCGTCGAAGTACGCACTTCTTTCACTTTGAGGATTTCAGGCGTAAAGACTCCCGCTTCACCGAAGACGGCAATCCACTGCTCAAACTCCTTGTGCAGCGCGTCTCGGTTCAGCCGAACCTCTTTTGCATGCATCTCAATCGTGCGGATTTCGGTTTGCAGCTGCTGTTTTTTAAGCTGAAGCGTCGGCAAGTACCGCTGGAACATCTTAAGCGATTCTTTTTGATTTTTCAGCTCGTTTTTCGTCAGTTTAATAGCCATCGCTATTCCTTATAATATAGAAGGAAACGCATTAATCCGCGGAGGGATTGTTCTGCGCATCCTTGGGCCAGAAGGTTTTGATCAAATCGGACTTAATACCGGTTTCCTCAGGAGTAAAGCAGGACGAAAGAATCTTCCATCCGTTATCGAGCGCTTCCTCAAGCGGAATGTTTACCGACAAATCCATCATGCGGGATTCAAAAAGCTCACCGTATTTCAGCAGCTTGCCGTCCCATTCGCTCATCATAAAGCCCATAGACTTTTTCTCAAGCGTGTCCTTGTAGGAAGCATAGAGCTTGATCATATTATCCATGAGCGCACGGTGATCTTCACGGGTCTTGCCGTTGACGTTCTGCTTGAGACGGGAAAGACTTCCAAACGGTTCGATGCGTCCGTGTTTAAGGTAGAACTGACCTTCGGTGATATATCCGGTGTTATCGGGAACGGGGTGCGTTACGTCGTCGCCGGGCATGGTGGTAACGGCAAGAACGGTAACCGAACCTGCATCGTCAAAGTCAACCGCCTTTTCGTAGCGGGCGGCAAGCTGGCTGTAAAGGTCGCCGGGATAACCGCGGTTTGACGGAACCTGCTCCTGTATAATGGCGATTTCCTTCATCGCATCGGCGAAGTTGGTCATATCGGTTAAAAGGACGAGGACATCCTTGCCTTTGAGTGCAAATTGTTCACCGACTGCAAGACACATATCGGGGATCATCAAACATTCTACCGTCGGGTCGGCGGCGGTGTGTACGAACATCACCGTGCGGCTCAGCGCGCCTGCTTCTTCCAGCGTGTCCTTAAAATAGAGGTAGTCGTCGTATTTCAGTCCCATACCGCCGAGTACGATGACATCAACCTCAGCCTGCATTGCGATACGTGCGAGCAGTTCGTTGTAGGGTTCACCGGAGCTTGAGAAAATCGGCAGCTTCTGGGAAACCACGAGGGTGTTGAATACGTCGATCATCGGAATACCGGTTCTGATCATCCGCTTTGCCATAATACGCTTGGACGGGTTTACGGACGGACCGCCGATTTCTACCATATTATCTTTGAGCATCGGGCCTTGGTCGCGCGGCTCTCCCGAACCGTTAAAGATACGTCCGAGTAAGTCATCGGAAAAGCTTACCTGCATTTCCCTGCCGAGGAAGCGTACTTCATCACCGGTGGAAACACCGCGTCCGCCTGCAAATACCTGCAACGAAACAAGCCCTCTATCCAGCTTATTGACCTGCGCGAGCGAGGTGCCAAAGCTTGTCTGAACCTGCGCAAGCTCACCGTAGGACACATCTTCAGCCTTGACGGTTATAACCGAACCGTTAATGGATTCAATCTTACTGTACACTTTCTTCATGATGTGCCTCCGCTTCTTTTATGAGTTTTGCCGCTTTTTCATCCAGCCCAGTTGCCTTATCGGAAAGCGCCCCGGTAATAGCTGCTTCGTGCTGCTTAAATTCCGGCGATTCCCACGGCGAATAGTTATAGTCGATAAAGGACTGGCGCAGCTTGTTAAAGTATGCGCGGGCTTCATCCTTGGTATTAAAGGAGAACTGAGAGCCCAATATGCGCAGGATCAGTTTGTAAATATAACGCTGACGCTCTACGGAAACGGCATCGTCAACCTTATCGAAGGAGTTTTGCTGTAAATAAACCGCGTCGAGGAAGTCGCCCTTCAAGTAGACGATAAAGTCTTCCATACTGGTACCTTCTTCACCGACAACCTTCATCATCTGTTCGACCTCGGTACCGCGGCGGAGCATTCCTCTGCCGTATTCCACCTGCGCTGTGCCGAGTACGCTCGGGTATTTTGACCATGAATCGAGCGGGTGGATGGCGGGATATTTACGGGCATCGGAGCGTTCGCGGGAAAGTCCGTGGAAGGCACCGACAACTTTCAGCGTTGCCTGCGTAACCGGCTCTTCAAAGTTACCGCCTGCGGGGGAAACCGTACCGCCGATCGTTACAGAGCCTTTGCTGCCGTCCTTTAAGCGGACAATACCGGCGCGCTCATAGAACGCTGCAATGTAGGATTCCAAGTAGGCGGGGAAGGCTTCTTCACCGGGGATTTCTTCCAAGCGTCCGGACATTTCGCGCAAGGCCTGCGCCCAGCGGCTGGTGGAGTCTGCAAGGAGCAGAACGTCAAGCCCCATCTGGCGGTAGTATTCGGCAAGGGTTACGCCGGTATAAACCGAAGCTTCGCGCGCCGCAACCGGCATCGACGATGTATTACAGATGATAACCGTCCGCTCCATCAGGGTGCGTCCCGTGCGGGGGTCGATCAATTCAGGGAATTCTTTTAAGGTTTCTACAACTTCACCGGCGCGCTCACCGCAGGCGGCGATGATTACGATATCAACCTCTGCGTTACGGCTGGTTGCGTGCTGTAAAACGGTTTTACCGGCGCCGAACGGCCCCGGAATACAGTAGGTTCCGCCCTTTGCTACCGGGAAGAAGGTATCTACGGTGCGGATTTTGGTAACAAGCGTTTCGGAAGGCTTGAGCCGTTCGGCATAGCAGTCGATTGCACGCTTTACCGGCCAGCGGAAGCTCATTGTAAGCGGATACTTTTTTCCGCGTTCGTCGGTTACTTCCGCAATGGTTTCGTGTACGGTGTACTGTCCTGCCGGTTTAATGGAAGAAAGCGTGTATGTGCCGTACATACCGAAGGGAAGCATAATCCGGTGGGTAAAATTCCCCTCCGGCACCGTTCCCAGCACATCGCCGCGCACGAGTGTATCGCCGACCTGTGCAACCGGTGTAAAATCCCATTTTGCTTCGGTAGAAAGCGCATTCAAATAGATACCGCGCTCCAAAAAGTAGCCCGCCTTTTCTGCAAGGTCGGGGAGCGGGTTCTGCAAACCGTCATACACTCTGCCGAGCAGCCCCGGCCCAAGTTCAACCGACAAGAGATCGCCGGTAAACTCAACTTCATCACCGACGCGGATACCCTTGGTAATTTCGAATACCTGCATCTGAGCAACGGAGCCGCGTATACGGATGATCTCGCTCTTCAATTTGGTGTCGCCGATATGGACGTAGCCAACTTCGTTTAACGTAACCAGACCGTCAAACTCAACGCTGACCATATTCCCGTTAATACCGACTACCTTTCCTTTCGTTCCTCTCATATCTTTTCTCCGAGAATTTGTGTATAAATTGAGTGATATTCTGTGCGGCCGGTTTCCATCTTAAATTTTGAAGCCCGTTCGCTCAACAGTAATACAATTCCATAGCCGAAAACCGCTTCGCTATCAAAGAAATGCAGTTTCCGCAGCTGATCTGCCGCCGCAAGCCGCGCATTCAGCAAATACCGTTCCGCCGCTAAGGGATCATCGATGTTGGAAACCCCGCGCACAATAGCGCCGATATCAAAGGCGGAAGCGGGTGTTTCTGCCGGAGCAATCCGCTCATCCCGTTTCAGCTTTGCAGCGCGCATTTGTTCAAGCGCAAACCGCAGCTCTTGTTCAAACGCATACCATTCGTTCACCACAGCAGAAGCCGTATGGACAGCTTCGCGGGGCGGAACAAGTGTTAAAGATTCCAGCACGGCGGCATCTTTTTCAGTTAAAAACCGCAGGGCAAGCTCTTTAAATTGCGCGTAAGAAAGCGGCGGATCGGTGTGCGGCATAATTGACGGCAGCTGAGCCATCAAATAATAGTATGAAGCCACTCCTTATAACTCCTTTACCGCATCCTTCAACAGGCGTGCAGCGCGTGAGCTGATATAGGCGGAGAACAAATCGGCGACTGATTCCGCAGAGAAATCATAGTATGCCGAACCGTCCTTTACCCCGATTCTAAAGCCGCCTGCAAGCTGTGCATCGGATTTAACCTCGATGCCTTTTTCAACTTCTTTCTTAAACGCAGCAAGCAAAGCGCTTTCCAGCTTTTGCGCATCTTCGGGAGAAAGAACAACGGAAATATCGGCTTCGTTTGTTTTAATCCAGCCCTTGACCGCTTCGGGAATCAGCGCCTTGAGTACATCGCTGTTATATGCCGCTGCGGTTTCCGCTTTGATGAGGGCATCGAGAGAAGCGGTAACTCCTTCTCTAAAGGCGATGAGCGCATTGCGGCAAGCCTGTTTAACGGCAGCCTCCGAAGCGTTTGTAAACCGTTGGGATTCGACTTCAGTCTTCTTCAACAAGGTTTCAGCCTCTTTTTCCGCATCCGCAACGATAGCCTTTGCCTTTTTCTTCGCTTCGGCAATGATACCCGCAGCTTGCTGTTCAGCAGAAGCAATACCGTCCTGCTTGATCTTTTCAACAAGATCCTGTAACTGAACTTCCATAATCAACTCACCTCTCTTATGTATGTATCGTCATATTGTTTGTATCGATTCTATAACAGGCTCAATCAGTTTCTATTATATCAATCTCAACTATAAGTATAGCATTTATCCGGTATCGTTATAACCCCGATAGTATCTATTCCCAATTGTGCGCTGTTTACTCCTTACCGCTAAACGGTAAAGCGCCACTGCGTTTCGTGCCGATATACTTCGCCGGGATGCACCCATACGGAAGGGAATTCAGGACGATTGGGCGAATCCGGTATATGCTGTGTTTCAAGGCACACAGCAGAATGTTTATTGTACACATCGCCGTTCTTTCCCTGCTCTCCGTTTAAAAAATTTCCGGTGTACATCGTAATTGCCGGCTGTGTTGAATAAATACGCAGCGCCCTGCCTGTCGCCGGCTCCGTTACAACCGCAGCAAGCGGAACGTTGTCCGTGCTGTCTGCATCAAGCAGCCATGTGTCATCATAGCCGTTTTTCAATTGAGCAAAATCCTGCGATAACAGCTTCGGCGTACGGAAATCGAACGGCGTCCCTGCTACCGGCACCAACTTACCGGTCGGTATAAGCAAAGCGTCAACCTCTGCATAACAGCTTGCAAAAAGCTGTACTTGATGATTCAAAGCCGAAATATAGCCGCCGTCCGCCTCCATTCCGGCAGGATTGAGATTAAAATAGGTATGGTTTGTCAGATTGATTGGTGTTGTCTTTGTTGTATGAGCTTCGTACCGAAGCGTGATAGTATTGTTTTTGTTGAGGGTATACGAAACGGTCAGCCGAACTTCACCGGGAAAGCCTTGCTCTCCGTCGGGGCTTATTCTGGAAAAACGGATGCCCGCCTCATCGTTGCCGGAAATAGGTTCCGCTTGCCACAGCTGCCGGTCATACGCAGGATAGCCGCCGTGCAGACAGTGTTTTCCGCCTGAATTACGGGTCAGTGTATAGCATTTTTCTTCTATAGAAAAGCGGGCATTTGAAATCCTGCCTGCACATCGTCCGACAATAGAACCGAAATGAGGTTTATTGCGGATATATCCTTCGAGCGTTGAATAACCGAGCACGATATCGTCATATCCGCCCTTTGCTGCGGGTAATAAAATCGCGGTAATACAGCAGCCGTAATCGATTGCCGAAAACGACATTGTGCCATTAGAAACCGTAAAAATCGATACCGCATCTCCCGATGACAGCATCCCGAACCGCTCTTTCTTTACTTCCATAATACCTGCCCAAAGTTACCTGCAAAAAAAGCAAATGCTTGTATTTATTGTACAAGCATTTCCACAAATTTACAAGGATGCTTTTGAAAATATGCAGGGGAAACGCATCAGGCCGTTTTTTTAACACCCCCGCGGAAAAATTGAGACTATTCGACCAGAACTGCCAAGGATGGCAGTAGTTCCATACAGCAGCGATGTTTTGTGCGTACACAAAACTCGCCTTCAACTGTTGTACACGGATGTACAACAGTTGAAGATGGTTCAAATGGTCTCACAGTCTCAATTTTTCCGCGATTTTTATCTATTTTGCCTGATGTGTTTCCCCCTTTGCTGGAAAAATGTGCGAAATTTTATTTCCTCAAAATGCAACAGTTGAACAAAATATGAATTTTGGAAACTGTTGCATTCGTGCGCGAAAAGCGCACACATCAATACGCAAGTTTTCGAAAGAAAACTTGACGGTTAAGGTGAGCGGCATCCGTGCCGCCGCTCAACGTATCATTACCGCCATGGATGGCGGGGTAGCTAAGCAGTAGCGATGTTTTTGCGTGAGCAAAAACTCGCGTCCAGCAGTGTACACGGATGTACACTGCCGGACAGGCTATTTGCAAAAGCGCTGGGGGCGGCGCATCTGCGTTTTAAAAGGAGGGCTGTGCGATTGCTGTTTCGTATCTTAACGGCAGAGACTCGCTGCCGTTTTGGCAAGCTGCTCACCGGTTAGTCCGGCGCATTCAAGGACATCCTGCCGCGAGCCCTGCATAAAGACCATGTCGGGAAAAGCGCATACTGCGGTTTTTATGTCTGAAAGTTGTTTTTGAACCAGACCTTCCAGATAATGCCCGACGCCGCCGATATATGCGCCGTCTTCGATAAAGAGTACGGCTGGGTATTTTTGGGTTTTTTCCAAGAAAAAAGCTTCGTCGATGGGTTTTAAGAAGCGGAGATTGTATATATCAGCGGATATCCCTTTTTGTCTAAGGAGTGCTGCCGCTTCGGCTGTTTCCGGGTATATACCGCCGGTACATACCAGCAGTACATCGCTGTGTTCCGCCGTTACGGTGAACACGCCGCGGCCGGTTTCCATCGGAAGCGAAAATGCAGGGCATTCCGCTGCGCATGTATTTTTAGGGTACCGTATTGCAACCGGTGCATCCAACTGCAATGCCCATTCAAACATCGCCCGCATTTCCGCTGCCGAGGCGGGAGCAAGCACCGTCATATTGGGAATACTGCGTAAAAAGCAGATGTCATAGAGACCTTGATGGGTTTCGCCGTCATAGGGAACCGCTCCCGCACGGTCTATCGCAAAGATAACCGGCAGTTTTTGCAATGCAACGTCATGGATGATTTGGTCGATTGCCCGCTGCAAAAACGTACTGTAAATGGCTGCGATAGGCCGTAAACCGGCTGCAGCAAGTCCGGCGGCAAAAGTTACCGCATGCTGTTCGGCAATGCCGACATCAAAAAAACGATCGGGAAACTGCTGCTGGAACTGCTGGAGTCCTGTCCCCTGCGCCATTGCAGCGGTAATTGCGGCAATATCGTCCCGTTTTGCCGCCTCGTCAGTGATAATATGAGAAAATGCTTCGGTAAAAGAGTTGCTACTCGCTTTTTCAATTTTCCCATCGGCAATATTAAACGGTCCGATACCGTGGAAAGCGGAAGGATCGTCTTCTGCGAGCGGGTAGCCTTTCCCTTTCTTTGTTTCAATATGAATAAGCACCGGTGCATCAATATTTTTGACATTACGGAATACTTTTTCAAGTTCTTTTTCGTTATGCCCGTTCAGCGGCCCGACATATTCAAATCCGAGATCGGTAAAAAGATTGTTCCTGTAAAAAATCCCCTTGGCGCCCCGCTTTAACCGGTGAATCAAAAAGTTAATACGCCTGCCTAAAAACGGAATTTTGCCGACAGCGGTATCAAAGATGTACTTAAACTGCTGGTATCCTTTCCGCACGGTTAAACGGCTGAGGTATTCTGAAACGGCTCGTATATTCGGAGAAATGGACATCTTATTATCGTTAAGGATAACAACCAGATTCTTTGTATACGGGGTAACATTTAGGAGTGCTTCAAAGGCCATGCCGCCGCTTAAAGCCCCATCACCGATAACAGCGATAACCTTTCCGTTTTGGTGCTGCAGCTTTCGCCCGATAAGAATCCCCTCGGCGGCCGAAATTGAGGTGGAGGCATGTCCCGTATTAAATGCATCATGGGGGCTTTCTTCCCGTTTTGGGAATCCTGCGAGACCGTCCTTTAAGCGGAGTGTCGAAAAATTATCATACCTTCCGGTTAGGAGCTTATGAGGATAGGATTGATGCCCCACATCCCAGATGATTGCATCATTGGGACTTGAAAATACCCGATGCAGCGCAATGGTTAATTCAATAACTCCGAGGTTACTGGCAAGATGTCCACCGTTTGCGCCTACCGTTTCCAAAATAATGCTGCGCATCTCATGCGCTAATATACGAAGTTCCTCTCTTGAAAGAGATTGCAGGTCTTTCGGTTCTCGTATTGATAAGAGTACGTTTTTATCCATGTATATGTTCAGTGAACTGCCGGGTACATAAAAAAAGGGCTGTGAAGATACTCAACAAAGCCCTTTCTCACCGTAATAAAAGCGATAGAACAATACGCCTGTAATAATCTTGCAAAATCACAAAACATCCCTCTTATATACTTTATACACCGGTATGCCGGTATAATCGAGAAGGATACAAGATTATTGAAAACCTCTAAAAAGCGTAATGATATTTTTAGAGGTTACTTGTTCTTATGTCTATTCTTTCGAAGCTTCTTCTTTCGTTTATGCGTTGCTATTTTCTGTCGCTTCCGTTTTTTTCCGCAGGGCACGTGAACACACTCCTTATTTATAAAGATAGCAGATAATAGCCGAACAGCAGTAAAAAGTCAAGGCAGCCGTTTTTTCTTGTTTTTTTATACCAGAGTAGGGGAGGAACAGAGCCGCGACTCTCTCAGATGGAGGAAAAAAATAAAGATTGAATAGATTGAAATTACCATGGCATATCTTAAAATAATGAAGAAATGCACAAATAGTGCTGAATAAATATTGAAGAAATGCATAAAATCCGCATAATAAGGAGGTAAAAATAATTACCCCGATGACAATTACGGAAGCCGAAAATGAAAATTGAACATATTGCCATGTATGTCAATGATTTGGAAAAAGCAAAAGACTTTTTTGTTGACTATTTTGGCGGACATCCCAATACCGGATACCATAATAAAACGACCGATTTCCGCTCATATTTTATCACCTTTGATGAAGGTGCACGGCTGGAAATTATGAAAAAGCCGCATGTAGCTGATTGTGAGAAAACACTTGCGCGTACAGGCTATATCCATATTGCATTTTCCGTCGGAAGCAAAGATGCGGTTGATGCCTTAACTGAAAGGCTTAAAAACGCCGGATACGAAGTTGTAAGCGGGCCGCGGACAACCGGAGACGGATATTATGAAAGTTGTATTGTCGCATTTGAAGATAATCAAATTGAAATAACGGTGTAACCTGGTATATGCTAACGGCATTGAATATCAAGATTACGGTAGCATAATCCATGAGTATTTTATCATCAATCCTCAATCATCACTGTGTAAGACTATTAAAACAGCCTGATGTGTGTACCCGAAGCAACCGTTTGGCATCTTGACTTAAAATGCCTTTGTCATAAAATATTGGTATGAAACATATCTATACGAAAATGCTGCCATTTATGGCGGCGCTGATTGTTATTTCCTGCGGAAGCTGCTCAAGTAAAGACGAAATCAAGCCGCTTACTGAAGGAGGTTCTATGAAGTTGACAAGCACGGCTTTTGCCGACGGCGAAAAAATGCCCCAAGAATTTGCAAAACTCGGAGCGAATCACATTCCTCCGCTCGAAATCGACGGTGTACCGGAGGGTACAAAGAGTCTTGCGATTATCGTGCACGATCCGGATGCGCCGCTTCCCGGCGGATTTTATCATTGGACGCTGTGGAACATTCCGCCGCAAACAACGTCGATCGGAGAAGGTAATGTGCCATCGGATGCCGTCGAAGGCGAAACAAGCTGGGGTACGAGCGGCTACAACGGGCCTCAACCGCCGTTTGGGACGCACCGCTATATTTTTTATCTCTATGCGCTCGATATGAATCTGAGTCTTCCGGCGGGCAGCAGCGTAAAAGAGCTTAAAGCCGCGATTAAGGGGCACGCAATCGAAGCTGCTTCACTTACGGGTATGTTCGGTGCTAAGGATAACCCCTGACCAAAGCAGTGAAAAATTATCCGTATATTATAATGATCTAAACCCATCATTCACCGAGGGGGTGTAGAGAAATGAATTTATTTTTGTGCTCACACTTTTCGAAAGTAGGCGCTCTTCTTAAAGATCTCATTGCGGGGAAAAGAGTTGCTTTCATTCCCACTGCATCGATACACGAAGGGTACACAGGCTATGTAGGGTCAGCCCGTACATTATTCAAAAAATTAGGAGCCGAGCTGACTGAAATTGAGATTTCAACTGCAAACGCTTCCGATATTACGCAGGTGTTTGATGCAGCAGATATTATTTATTTTACCGGCGGTAATGCATTTTTCCTTATTGATCAATTGAGGAAAACCGGTACGGATACGTTGCTAAAGCAACAGCTGGAAAAAGGGAAATTATTTATTGGGGAATCAGCAGGCGCTATTGTATGTGCTCCGGAGCTTTCTTATATTGAAAAAATGGATCCTATTCCGGAAAATTATTCTCAGAGTGATTATGCCGGATTAGGACTCATCAATTTTTATGTGCTACCGCACTATCTTACCGCACCATTCAAAAAAGTTACCGCAGACATTATGCAGTCATTCTCAAAGATCGAACTATGCGCTATCAATAATGCACAAGCTCTTAGTGTTAAAGACGGAGTACGGAAGCTGGTGAGTGTAGAGAAAGAGTAAAATACAAGTATGGCATTTGATGCGATGAACGCCGCCACTATTATCAAACACAGTGCGGTGCGCAGCGTTATAACGAAATCAAATTTACCCGTAGCGGACTATTCCGTTAATCCATACACCGGATGTATACATGCGTGTAAATATTGTTATGCGTCTTTTATGCGAAGGGAGAATATTGATTTATGCTTTCAATATTAGGTGCAGTATTATTTGGAGTTATAGCGATTATGACAGTTCTTGTTGCTTGCGGTTTGCCTTTGGGCGAATTTACAATGGGAGGACAACATAAAATCTTACCTAAGAAATTGAGAGTTGCGGCAGTCATTTCAGTGGCTATCCAAATTTTTGCAATGATAATTATTTTGCAAGCCGGAGGTTTTATTTCCTTGTGGTTGTCTTTTAAGGTTACTAAATATATTTGTTTCTTCTTTGCCGCTTACCTATCTTTGAATACTATTATGAACATGATTTCAAAAAGTAGGAAAGAAAAATATGTTATGACTCCGCTTTCACTTATAGCCGGAATATGTTTTTGGATAACGGCATTTCAGATGTAGTATGTAAAATGAGGATAATCTACAGTGCGTCAAATTGGAAAAATATGAGAAAAGTGATATAGTAGGATGGACGAGAAATTGACAAATTTGAATTTGAAGAGGAGAAACTTTCCCATGAAGAAAGAAATCAAAACAATAGAGAAAGATGGATATAACGGCGTATACTGGCCGAATCCGAACGGCAGTAAATATTGCATGATTGCCATGCTTGGTGATGATACAAAAGACATGATGGCAAAGGGTGGCGTCAAATGGCTTCAAAAGAAAGGTCTGAACGTCCTCACAATGTCACCGGCCCCAAAAGATTACGGTCACCATAACTATCCACTCGAACGTTTTGAGAAGGCACTTGCATTTCTGAAGACGATGGGTAATGAAAAAATCGGTATTATGGGTGCCTCGACAACTGGTATGCTTGCGCTTGTCGCAGCGTCATGCTTTTCGGAAATAACGCTTACGATAGCCATTTCTCCTTCTGATTTTGTGATGGAAGGTTTTTATCAGGATGGGAAAGACGGGGCTCACGAACGTCCGGGAGACGGAGAGTCATCTGTTTCGTATCACGGTAAGCCGCTTCCTTATCTGCCCTATGCGTATCGCCATCCGGAATACTGGCAGAAAATATCTGAGGAATCCAAACGGCGCGGCGCGATGGTTGCCAGTCGCGATTTGTTCGATGAATCGGAGAAAAGGCATCCCGTGCAGGAAGCCGAGAAAATAAAGGTGGAGAATATAAAGGGCCGCATTCTGCTGATTGGTGCGGAGGATGATGTACTTTGGGATACCTGCAAATACATTCGTAGAATGGAAAACAGGCTGAAAGAAAGGGACGCGGATAACAGTGTAGTTCTCATGACCTATGAACATGGAACGCATTTTATATTTCCGCAGACCATGTTAACAGGCATTCTTCCCGTGGGTTCCGGGCTGTTTATCAGCATGGCTTTTAAGGAGGCAAAGCAGTATCCGAAAGAGTGTAAGCAGACGAGGATTGATGTTGATGAGCGCTTATCGGAGGAACTAAAGCAGTGGATAAATTCAGCTTCATAAATCCCGGTTTGTCGAAGTAAAAAATCAAATAGGATATTACCAAGAGGAAGCAAAAGCAAATTGCCGATACTTCCTTTTTTGTTGTCAAAAATTCAAAAAATGGAAAGGAGGCATGATAAAAACTAAACGAACAAGCGGTAATGTGATGGACTGAAGTGATTCAGCGGAACCCGGGCATAAGTTCGCCATTTTTAGTAAGGGCATGACCCTTGTAAAGGAGTTGTTACGATTAGAAAATACGAGTGAAAAGTGATACCCTAGTTTGACGGGACTGGGGAGCCGGTGGAAGGCAGTGTTTTTCTTCGAACAAAAAGTTCGGTAAGGAGTTTGTGTCAAAGCCGGCCACCGTATAACAAAATGCGGCTTGCCTCTGGGCGAATTTACAATGGGCGGGCAACATAAAATCTTACCTAAGAAGTTGAGAGTTGCGGCAGTCATTTCGGTGGCTATCCAAATTTTTGCAATGATAATTATTTTGTAAGCAGGAGGTTTTATCTCCTTGTGGTTGTCTTTTAAGGTTACTAAATATATTTGGGCATCTCTAAAAACTCGGTTAGATTTTTAGAGATGCCCGACGAGTTTTAATTTAAGTCTTTATATCGCAATGACTTAAATTAAAACATCGCAACTTAAATCTAAGGAAAACCTCTAAAAACTGAGGTTTTTAGAGGTTCCCATTTGTTTCTTCTTTGCCGCTTACCTATCTTTGAATACTATTATGAACATGATTTCAAAAAGTAGGAAAGAAAAATATGTTATGACTCCGCTTTCACTTATTGTCGGAATATGTTTTTGGATAACGGCATTTCATACCTGTATATGATGCTGCCGGTGTTTGTCTTTTGCGTCCATATTCATATCCTCCTATCTCTCATAAAATCTCGATTCAAAATAGTGGGAACTTCTAAAAACTTCGTTTTTTAGAGGTGCCCTTATCATCAGAAATTTGCTTGTCAGACCTTGGCGTTGGGGCATGGGACGCAGCTTCAATGGCAGCTATGCCGAATACGCCCTGCTGCCTGCTCACCACGTTTTTGCAATACAGTCCGATATGACATGGGCTGACATTGCCGCCGTTCCCGAAACCTATTTTACCGCATGGGGTTCTCTGTTCCAATGCCTGCGTTTACAAAAAGACGACACGCTGCTTGTCCGGGGCGGCACCTGCGCTCTCGGTTACGCTGCTATGCAGATTGCAAAAGCGATCGGCTGCCGCGTTGCTGCCACAACACATAGTGAAAGCAAACTGAACCTACTGAAAGGGGCTGGTGCCGATGAATGCATCTTAGATACCGGCAATTTATCTGAAACATATAATGCCCGCTTTACCAAAGCGCTGGAACTGGTTGGCTGCAAAACCTTACGTGATACGCTGTGGTGCATGGCGGCGGGCGGCATTGTGTGCAATACGGGCGTACTCGGCGGTGTGTTCGCACTTGAGCATTTCGCCCCCATCCAAGAAATTCCGAGCGGTGTGTATCTTACCGGCTTTCACAGCAATTTTCCTACGCAAGCCGACATCGATTCAATTTTCAGCTTTTTAACCGAGCATACCTTACAGCCGCTCATCGGTGCACACTTTGCGTTCCACGATATTGCCCAAGCCTGCGCTGCATGCGACGGCGGTAAGGTAAACGGGAAAATCGTTGTGGAGCTGTAAGGCGCGTGCCGTCCGTTCCGCATTATGCAGACAATAATAAACTGCGGTATTCTTGTGTGTGCAGCATTTTTGATGATAAGCGGCATTGTGCTTTCGCAGCATGTTTTTGCATTTCTGGGGATCAGCTCCGGTGCGAACTTTGTACGGATAGCACACATGCTCGCAAGCCATTGGTACTTTTTATTTATGTCGCTGCATATCGGGCTGCACGCAGGGATGATTTCCCGCCACATTGCGGCAAAGCATTAGCGGACGGCAGAAACAAAAACGGGAGCGTCTGTACAGCCGGTACGATTGAAAACGATTATGTTGTATACGCTGCTTGCCGGTATTTGCACCTATGGTTTGTATGCATTTATTTCGCGCGGCGTATGGCGTTATCTCGTTTTGCAGCAGCAGTTCTTTTTTCTCGATATGGAAAAAGGTTATGCCATATTCTTTACCGATTATAGTGCAATTATCGTCCTGTTTGCAGCTTGTGCACATTACGGTGCAAAATTAACGGGGGAGAAAAAATGAATACCCGTGATGTAAAGTATCGGGGGTTTGTAGTCGACAGTTACCTGTAGTTTTTGTGACAAAGCAAAATGGCAGGCTATTTCCGCTGTTTTATAATATACGTGCAAATATACTTGATTTTTATAATAAACTGTTTTACACTTGGATAAAAAGAGGTACGAATATGCCGCAGTTATCATTATATGTTACGCAAGAGCAGCTTCTCAAAATTGAAAACGAAGCTCATGCGGAAAATATGTCGCTTTCAAAGTGGGTCGTGAGCAAAATCATGGAAAGAATAGAGCCTCATTATCCGGAGGGCTGGGCTGATCTATTCGGCTCTGTTGCTGACCCGGCATTTACGAGACCTGAGCAGCCGAAACTTGAAACGCGAGTGGCTTTTTAATGTATTTTATAGACTCAAATACGTGCATTTACTTTATGAATGGAAAGTTTCCATCTGTCCGCGAAAAATTCTTATCAGTTTCGCCAAAAGAGATAAAAATTTCTTCAGTAGTAAAAGGCGAACTTTTGCTTGGCGCTTTTAAAAGCCAGACAAGAGAAAAGACTACAGAGAAAGTGGAAAAATTTTTGAAGCCGTTTGAAATTGTGAATTTTACAGATAAAATGGCTTACTCCTACGCAGAAATCCGAAAAGATTTGGAGCTTGCAGGTACACCGATAGGCGCAAATGATTTACTGATTGCTGCCACTGTTCTTCATGAAAAAGGGACTCTTATTACTCATAATGCGAACGAATTTTCAAGAGTAAACGGCTTGAAAATTGAAGATTGGGTAGTAGATTGAACATATTAGATCTTTACCCCATCCTTGAACGATTCTCCGACACGCTCCAAAACGGAAGTTTCCGGCTTTCACAGTAATTTTTCTACGCAAGCCGACATCGATTCAATTTTCAGCTTTTTAACCGAGCATACCTTACAGCCGCTTATCGGTGCACACTTTGCGTTCCGCGATATTGCCCAAGCCTGTGCAGCATGCGACGGCGGTAAGGTAAACGGGAAAATTGTCGTGGAGCTGTAAGGCGCGTGAGGCATGAGAAAAGTCCTCTGAGTAGTCCTCTTATTACCTCAGAAATCTTTCGCTTGCTGTATATGGAGTGCAAATCGAAATCAATCAATTCCTGTTGTGAATAATTCAATTCAATAGTATTCAACTTTAGGAAAAACAAAATTACTATTTCGTCTATTGACATTTATTATCCAAACTATTACTATTAGATATGTCTAATAGTAATGTTATAAACAGGGAAGATGAAGTATATGAAATATTTTTTGCTCGGTTTATTGATGTTAAAAGAAATGACGGTTTATCAATTAAAAGCGATGATAGCCGAAAACTTCACCGCTATGTGCAGCGATAGTATGGGGAGCATTCAAGCAGCTCTGAAAAACCTGCTGTCAAACGGACTTATTACGTGCTCTGCCGTAAAAGAAAAGAATGTGGAAAAAAAATATTACCGTATAAAAGAAAACGGCAGGAAGGAATTTTTACTGTGGCTGCAAAACCCGATGGATATGTCGCAAGGAAAAAATACCGAACTCGGGAAGCTTTTGTTTATGGGTGTCTTACCGAACGATAAACGTGTTGAACTCATTTCCGCTGTCATAAAAAATTTAGAAAGCGAACTTACATATCTAAAACAAATACTGGAAGTAAACAAGGATGTTGAAGCAAACAAAAAAGAATTGCTTGATTACTATGCCGATAATCCTGATTATGCCGCAGCGTTGTTGCGCGCGGGAAAAAGCAAAAATATCGCCCAAAGTTTTTCCGACATACATAAGTACGAAATGTTGACGGCACAACATGGGGCGGATTTAGTACAGTTTCATATTAAATGGTTCAAAGAATTGCAAAAGAAAATAAATGCAGGTTTATTTTAAGATAGGAGATGATCTAATGGAAAATACACGTACAATAAAAAGAAATCTTTTGATATTTATTGTCTTTATATCAGTAATAGGCTTTGTAGGATATTTTATTGACAGGATGACGGGACATGCCGATTATACGAATGCAGGTATGGGCGATACCGGTACGGCAGGAATGGGAATATGGCTTATCAGTCCCTTATTTTTAGTGATTATTTTACGGTCATTTTGCGGTGATACATGGAAGGAACACGGTTATCATCTGAACATAAAAAAACATCGAACAATGTATCTTGTCTCATTTTTGATATATCCGGTAGTAGCAACGTTGATAATATTGACCGGCTTACTCTTTAACGGTATAGGTCTCGGCAAGATGAATGGTGCTGTTTTATTGACTACTCTTGGCAGCCAAATAATCATTCAGTTTATTAAAAACTTTTTTGAAGAATCTTTATGGCGTGCGTATTTGACAAATCAGCTCTTAAAACTAAAACTGAAAGATTGCACACTCTATATTGTGAGCGGCATTATTTGGTGGATGTGGCATTTGCCGTATGTTTTGTACTTTCTTACTCAAAAAGAAATAAACGACTACATGGGATTCTCGGTAAGCAGACCCTTCTTTTTTGTTTGGGGATTTCTGGTTTGTCTGAGTTGGATTGTGATGTATGTTGAAATGTTTAGAATCACCAAAAGTGTATGGCCTGCGGTTATTATGCACACAATGGAAGATGCCTACATCAATCCTTTGTTGCTATCGGGTGCGGTAGTTATACACTCGCAAACAGCGCTCGTTTTCTCGTTATCTGCCGGAGTGCTATCTATGTTCATGTATCTTGGCATAGGATTTTGGCTGAGAAATATCCGCAGAGAAACAGAAAATCAAGAGACGCAGAGATAGATATGAATATAAAACTTGAAAAAGCAAGTATAATTTAATGTATTGTTTTACCGGTAAAAAGTTGTGCTTATGATCTGTAAACAACCAAACATGCTAAGGAGGTCTGTAGTTTCCCTCTCTCTTTTTCATATTTTTATGCTATACTATCTCCATGTATCTAAAACCTGAATTAATTTATATGAAAAAATGTATGCTTTTATCGGCAGCTATCTTGTATATCGGAACAATTGCCGCGGCACAAACAAATGCAATGCCGTCCGCCTTTAAAGTTGAGGAACAATGCTTTCAAAGGAACGGCATGAAAATATACGGAAAGCTTTTTATCCCCGATAGAACCTCTCAGATGCCCTTAGTCATCCTTTCGCACGGATTCGGCGGAAATCATGGAGGTGTTAAAGACTATGCAGCGGCTTTTGCGGAACAGGGGATTGCCGCATATATTTTCGATTTTATCGGCGGTGGCAATCATATCAAAAGCGCCGGGAAAATGACGGAAATGTCGGTGCTTACCGAGGCTGAAGATTTGACAGTCATTCTCGACAACTTAAAAGCCGACCCGCGTTTTAAGCGTGCGCAAATCTTTTTATTCGGAGAAAGCCAAGGCGGATTCGTTTCAACCTATGTCGCGGCAAAATGTCCCGCCGATGTTGCCGGTCTAGTTTTATTATATCCCGCATTTGTTCTGCAGGATGATGCTCGGCGGCGCACCCCCGATCCCGAACGGATTCCTGCTGAAATGAAGCTGCTGGGAAAAACCATCGGGCACATTTATAACAAGGATGCACTATCCTTTGATATTTATACGTTGATGCCGCAGTATTCCGGCAGAACGCTCATCATTCATGGAACAGACGACTCGATTGTACCGCTGTCGTATTCGGAGCGTGCGATTAAGACCTTCCCTAATGCCAAGCTCATAAAGCTTGACAGAGAAAAGCACGTTTTTTATGGAAACGCGAGGCGGAAAGCGGCGGACTATGCAGTGCAATTTGTGCAAAACATAATCGATGAGAAAAGTGCTATCTCGTTTTGCAGCAGCAGTTCTTTTTTCTCGATATGGAAAAAGGCTATGCCATATTCTTTACCGATTATACTGCAATCATGGTCATGTTTGCAGTTTTTGCTCATTACAGTGCAAAGTTAATGGGGCTCGCTTTCGGAGATAGGCATTCTTTTCTTAATCAGATAATATCTTTACTTCTTCTCTAACATGATATTTAATTAATCCATTTTCTAGTACCGGAGAATATTCATTTCCAATATTAGTTTCAATAATTGATATCTTTTTTTGTTCAACATTGTATTTTTTTAAAATAATTTGCGAGCTCAATATCTCCTTTTCATCTTCCGGAGATTGAGGATTGACCCAATTTGAATAAATTAAAATAGCTTTATTCGTGTCAAAACAATATTCATTGTAACCACAAATATCATCGGGAGCATCAAAATAGCACAGTTCTTTTTTATCGACATTATATTTTGCGATATATGAAATATGAGTAGGGGTTATAGACCAAAACCAATAATTTTTATTGCTATCATCCCATCCGAGATCATAAATTGTATCTGCATTCGGGTATCGGGATTGTGCTTCATCCCAAGAATATCTTAATACCAAATGTCCATTCTTATCTTTTATTTCTAAAATACTGGAACCTATTATAACTGCTGATAATGTAGTAGCAGCATACCTATTTTCTCGTATTATATTTGTATCGTTGTGAGCTATTGTTTTTGATTTATTACAAGAATTTAATAAGAACCAACAAGTCATTAATACGAAAATAAATGTTTTGCATTTTATCATGCTTCTACCTCACTCATCTTATTTCCCCATCTTTTTTTACGCTGACTTGTGTCTTTACCACCACAGGGAATGCACACGGCACGGTGACGCGCTCCCGCGTGGTGTTCAGAAAATCAAAGCGTACGGTTACTTCGCGCCCGCTGGTTTTATCAAACGTGTCGCTCTTTCTGTCATATTCACCGATAGCCGTATGCTCTACAACCAGAAGCTCTCGCTCCAGTGCGATTTTGTCGTTCGGCTCCTTGACATAGATGTTCCCGTAAGTCCAGTCCTCCGGCTTGTATGAGCCGCTGTCGTCAGTAAATGCCGCGAGCGAGGCGAACAGAAGTGCTATGATTAAAAGTGATTTTTTCATTTTATCTCCAAGCGGTTCAGTAAGCTATCCGTTGAATGGACATATTAGATTTCTTTTATAAATTGATTAGATTATATCATAGGAATGCTGCACTTTCAATTAAAACCCTCTCGTGCTGGTATCTATTTTATCGTATCAATCCGCGGTGAATAGACGGTTTATGTAAGATCGGTTAAAATATCGTGCATCATCATTGAGAAGTGAGGTGGTATGTGCTAAAATCAAAAACTGTTATCAGTATTTTTTGATAATCGTGCTTGCTGTAATCAAAGGAATCTAATACTTTTTATTTTGGTTAAATCGGTTATGTACTAGATTTGAGAAAATACAAACTACAATAATCTCAAAGAAAATTGGTAAAATGATTGTGGAGAAAAAATGAAAAAGAAGATTTTTGAGTTTATCAAAAAAGCGGATTTTGTGTTGGTGTTTGTTTTTGCTCTTTTGGGGATTATAGCTCTGACTGCGGCACTCATTAATGATTTGTTACCGTTTCATCGAACGCGGGCGCAGCAGATTGCAGTTGTCGAGGAGGCACACATAGAAATTAAAGAACATCTGGAATTTGAGAGAAAAATAAAAGATGTATATATTTTTAGCGTGAAAAGCTCGACGATTAAGGCGGATGAAGCATACGGTACGGAAAAATCCAAGTGGTCGGGAAATGGATTTTCGAATGTGTTGGGAAAAGGTTTTGGTGGAGATGGTATCACAAACCTTGTTTTTGTGAAAAATAACGGGCGGGAAGAATACAAGTTGTTTCCGGCAAATGTTTTTATCTATAAATATTGCTTAACAGAGGTTGAGAAAGATCAGCCGCCGAGATATCCTCAAGAGTGTAATGTGTATGCCGTCGTTAAAAACGATACAACGAATGATAAGATTTTGAATAGCGAGGATGATATTGCGCTTTATGTTTCCGATTACGACGGTACGCATGTGAAAGAGATTTCGTCTTCAATAATTACGTTTCGCTTTCTCGGCGGCGAAGAAATTCTGTATTCAGAATATGACGGAACGATACAATCGTATTTTGTTTACGATTGCAAGACGAATGTAAAAACATTGATAAAATCCGTAAAGCAAGAGATTATAGAAAAAGAAATTGCGCTGTATAAATAAGAGAAGGGTAGGCAAAATATGGATAAGATTTTTCAACAGGATTTAACCAAAGAAGAAAAGGTTGGCAGCATTTTTATTGTAAAGCTCTTATTCAAAGCGCCGGTAACAATGCCGGCTCGAGAGCAGATGGAAGCGGTGATGCAAAAGCGCTTGGGAGATGCCGAATGTTTTTCGTACGATTCCGACACTGCCGTAGCGCAGTTTGCCGCCACTCGATATCGGGCGGAATTTAAGGATGGGGCGTATCCGCCTATGCTGATGATTGCTCCCGCCGCCTTTGACGGAAGCACCATTGACGATTTTACCAAAAGCCAGATGTGGGACTGCGGAGAAGATAAAGATGCTATTTTGTCCGAATGCCGGTATGCACTCATCGGTACCGATATGCTGGCGGCGGCGCTTCCCGCATCAGAGCGTGCAGAACTCGATATGGATTTTACAGAGGCGCTGGTCGAGCTTTTCCCTGACTGTACTGCCGTTTATTTTGAAAATTCGGGGAAACTTTTTACCGCAGAAACTATTCGCAACCATACGCTTCCCCGTGAAAACCGTTTTATTCAATTCGCCGTGAATGTCCGCTTTTTTACTATTCAAGGCGGTGAAGATATGCTTGTCGATACGCTCGGTATGGGCTTGTTGTTCTTACCCGACTTACAATATCATTTTCACGGACTTGATCCGAATCTGATGGTAAATCATGCATACAACACCGCGTTGTATCTTTTAATAAATGATAACCCCATAGAAACCGGCGACACCATTGACGGCATACCGGACGATTCTGCACCGCCTGAACGATGGATATGCCGCTACGAAGAATCGCTTATCCAACCTGTGCGCGAAGTTCTCGATATAGATACCGGCGCCTATGCTGCGGGTAACAGACAGTACGAATAAGGAAGGTATATTATGGTTTTACAAATAAACACAGCAATTATTCACGGTTTTGTCTGGTCGGTAGTGTGGATGATAATAGTATCGGTTTCAGTTCGTAAATTCCCATGGACGATAGCGCATGACTATCCGAAAGACGTAGTACAATGTGCCAATATACCGCAACCGGATAAAAAGCAAAAACTGCAGAGCATTGTCTTTTTTGTTTGCAGTTTTTTAGTAATTATCGGTACGGCTGTTTTGTCGGTGCTTTATACCTATGGTGCCAAAAGTGTCTCGTTCATTACAGTCTTTTTCCATCTGTGGATTATGTCGATGACGTGGAATGTAGTTGATTTAATCATTGTAGACTGGTTCATGATATGTGTACTCACTTCAAAACTATTTATTTTTCCGGGAACCGAAAACTGCGTAGGCAATAAAGATTATCTATTCCATTTTATCGGATTTCTAAAAGGGATTGTTGCAATGACGCTTACAGCTTTTATAGTATCCGGTACACTTTTTGCCATTATGCGGTTAATGCGATAATATAATATATTGTGAAAAGAGCTGATTTACTTATGATCGAAATCAAAAGGGCAAGTGATTGTGTCAACGATATTAGGAATATCAAGAAGTTATTCTGGAAACAACGGATACTAATATCCCTGCAATTACGGCATATAAAAGAATAGGTTTTAAGGAGTATGATCGACTAAAACAAAAATATGCCAAACAAAGCGGAATAAATTATTTTATATATTTGAAGTACACAAAATCTACAAATGATATAGGTGCAATATAATAAAACGCAAAGAGCAACTATTGTGATTCATGCGGAGGGGCGTTAAACTTTCTGTACGAATAAAGAAGTCGAATATGAATGAAAAAGAAATAATTACATTTTTAAAAATGAATATCGAACCGATAGTGGATGATATATATGGATGTATATATCGAGCGTCTGTAGTTTTAAGAGACGATGTGATTATTCCATGCGTAAAATTTTCATGTGCGGATACATATATAGATTTAGCGATAAGAAGATTCGAAGAAGAAAAAGAAAATAAAATTTTTCTCAATAATGAGGAGAATCCTTACAGGCAAATCGTAAGTCATTTTTGTATAGAACATAACATCATAGACTCTAAAAAAATAGTAAGAATAGAGAGAAGCCGGTATTCTTTTCCGATAGAAATATTAAAGCAAATAAGAGGCGAAACGTTAATGAGCTGGACGGGATTTGTTGTGAAAATGCGTGACGGAAATTATTTTAATTTCGGCACAGCCTTCTCATTCTCTTTTTTTGATCTTCCCGAAAATTATAATTTTTCCGATATTACCGAAGTGATAAATCACAGCTACATAGATAGTAGCGGCAAAATACAAAATTACCGAAAGGCCGGATTAAAAAATTTTTCGGGTACAAAAATCTATAGGGAAAAAGATTATTTCAATTGTTACTTAAAGGGACTTTAAATATATAAAGTATAGCTGAATCCGAAAAGGCAATCCTTGCACTTTCCCCGTGCCCGATAAAGAACGGTGTTGTTGTTTTTGCTTTAATACCCTTTGTTACGACGAGAGCCTTGCTGAAAAAGTAAAAGAGTATGCAATAATTCAAACGTTCTTCTCTGTCGATTATGCCTTATGTTTGTTGCAGTGCATCCAACCAAGCTAAATAGTCCCTTGCGCTCTGCTCTACCTCTTTCTGTGCAGCTTCGCTATATCCTGCGTTGCTGTCTATCGTGTGGAAGATGAACGGCGGGCGGTAGTCTGCATTGCAGTATTTCGCTGTCAGTTCAAACGGACGCAGTACTTCGGCAACGCTGCACCCGACAGCACCGTCTGCGCGGTAGTCTATGGCCGGCGCACCGAGCGAGACGGCAAGTGCAATTTTTCTGCCCGTAAGTGCTTTGCCTTTCGAGCCATAAGCCCAGCCATGAGTCAGCACTTCATCGAACCACTGTTTCAGTAATGGCGGACAATTAAACCAGTATACGGGAAATTGCCACACCATTGCATCGTGAGTTTCTATCAATTTTTGTTCAGCCGCTACATCAAGTTTACCTTGAGGATAGGCAGTGTATAGTTCGTGAACAGTAAAGCGATCGGTATGGTGCCGCACTCTAGCCGCCCAGTGTTTATGAACGATAGATTGAGAAATAGTAGGGTGAGCAAGAATAATCAGAGTTTTAGGCATAACAATATCCTTTAATGAGTTGTGTCGAGAGCATACCATCAAAGATAAAAATGTTCTATACTGATGATAGAAAACTGAAAACTGTGCGGCTATTAGACAGGTAGTAAAATGAAAATCTTAATCTACGGTGCAGGTGTAATCGGCAGTTTGTATGCCGCTGCGTTTGCTGAAGCAGGATATAACACCACGGTGTACGCACGAGGGGAAAGGCTTAAAGCACTGCAAACCCTCGGTCTACAGTATGAGAAAAAGGGCAACATCCACAGAGCAAATGTTACCGTTATCGGTACATTGGAAAAAGATGACTGGTATGATTTTATTTTTCTAACGGTAAAGGAAAATCAAGTACATACGGCGTTACAAGAGTTGAAGCACAATATCAGTCCGAATATTGTTACAATGGTCAACACGCTTGAACCGTACGGTAATTGGGAACGTATTTGCGGAACAGGACGTATTATACCGGCATTTCCGGGTGCAGGCGGCAGTTATGAAAAGGGCATCCTTAACGCGGACTTTACGCCGCGTATTATTCAACTTACGACCTTTGCCGAAATCAATGGAAATAAATCCGAACGTTTGAAAAAATTAGCCGCTCTTTTTACCGCATCGAACATACCGCACGGGATTGTAAAAGATATGCACTGCTGGCAACTCTGTCATCTGGCGCTGGTTGTTCCGATTGCCGATGCGTATTACAAAGCAAAAAATCCGGAAACGGTTTGGAAAGAATCGAGCATTATGAATGAAACCGTACGGCAAATCAAAAAGAATGTTACTATGCTGTACCATTCCGACGTAAAACTTTCACCGCCGAAGATGCATTTGTTAAGGCGTTTGCCCATTCGGATATTACAGCACATTTTTACACTCATTTTCAAAAGCCATTTCGGATATATGTTTATGTACCGGCATTCGATGAAAGCTCCCGATGAAATGAATCGGTTGCATGTACAATTTTATCGGTATCTTTCTGCGCGATAATGTTATACACTGCATCATGGATAACCGAGTTGGTGATTAATAAATCATCGATTTCTTGTCGCGGCTTATTCGATAGATTGGTTACCTTACCGCCCGCTTCGCTGACAATCAACTTACCGGCGCAGGAACTTAAGCCCATTGACGGCTTGACGTTGATCATCGCTTCGCTTTTGCCAGTGGCAAGCCAGATAAGCTCATAGACCGTACAAACAATTATCCGTATGCCGCGTACATGCGGCTGTAATTTTTGTATAAGGTCGAGCACTTTTCCGCTGTATTCGGCATTATAACTCGATGTTAAACAAATACTGACAATCGATTCGTCAAGCCGCGAACGCTGCGACACCTGCAGTTTCACAGTGCCGCAGTACGCTCCCTCGCCTTTGATTGCGTAATAAATAGCGTTATTCGGCCAATCGAATATGATACCGAAAATCGTTTCTTTATTTTTCCGCAAGGCGAGCGTTGTGCCGAACATTGGAATACCGGCAGCAAAATTCACCGTACCGTCAATCGGATCGATAAGCCATTCGTACGGACTTTCCCCGCGGTTTTCGCCGTATTCTTCTCCGATAAACGTATGATCGGGAAAGCGCTGCCGGATGCCTTCTACAATTGCTTGTTCCATAAACCGGTCGGTAAACGTGGCAATATCGTTCAATTCTTTTTTTTCAATTCCCTGAACACTATACCGTGATGCTTCCCGATAGGCTCCCGTTACCAGCGGAACTAAATAATCGTAGAGTTGATGTAATGTTTCTGACGTCATGCTACTATCCATTAAACTGCAAGTGTGAACTTCTAAAAACTAACCTTGAGTTTTAGAGATGCCCAAGTGTCCCATTGCAATATTTGCTTCGGTTTCTTTATCGAAGAGGATGATGGAGTTACCGGAAAAATCGAATGAGACTTTTTTATCAATGTCATAATCGACACTGCCGAACACAACGGAAGTAAGAATGGTGCCGTGTGAATTGATTTTAACGGTTGTTTCCATGCCCGCAGGTAAGGTTGAAAAGACGGTTCCCTCTGCACTTCCATGTTCGCTTATCTGTACATATTCAGGGCGGATGCCGAGAATAACACTTTTTTCTTCAAACGGGAGTGGGGTATCGCTGACAAATTCCGCCTGCAATCCGCAAAATTGAATGGTACCCTTACGGTATTCCGCCTCGATAAAATTCATAGTAGGATTACCGATAAAGTCGCCGACAAATACACATGACGGCTTATTGTACATCTCAAGCGGAGCGGCGTATTGCTTTAACAGTCCCTTTTCCATAATGCAGACCTTCGTAGAAAGCGTCATTGCTTCCAACTGATCATGCGTAACATACACAAATGTGGAATCGGTGGTACTGTGCAGCCGTTTCAGTTCGACTCGTATTTCCGTCCTCAGCTTTGCATCAAGGTTGGACAGCGGCTCATCCATAAATAAAATTTTGGGGTTGGGAGCAAGCGTGCGCGCAATAGCAACCCGCTGCTGTTGTCCGCCTGAAAGCTCACTCGGATATCTTTTTTCAAATTGCTCGATTTTCAGCAAGGCAAGCAGCTCCGCCACCCGTTCTCTGATGCGCCGGCTATCCCACTTTAAGTTTTGCAAGCCGAATGCAATATTTTGATACACCGTCATGTGCGGCCACAACGCATAGTTTTGAAACAAAAAGCCGACATTCCGTTTTGACGGCGGCACATTGATTCCTTTCTCCGAATCGAAGACGGGCGTGCCGTCGATAATAATCTTTCCCGATGTAGGCGTTTCCAGTCCCGCAATCATCCGGAGCGTTGTCGTTTTTCCGCAGCCGGAAGGACCAAGCAGCGTTACAAATGCACGGTCATCTATTGTCATATTGAGGTTATCAACGCCGACAAATTTTCCCCATTGCTTTGTCACCTGTTCCAATATAATCTCAGACATCTTATTTTCCTCCTACGCCTTTCGTAACGCTTGCGCCTGTCAATTTATTCACCACCCAGTTGATAAGCAGCACGATAATGACAATCAATAAGTTTAACGCATTGCCGTACTGAGAATATCCTTTTTCGTTGTAATACATCAGTAGGGTCGTTGTAATGAAATTACTATCCACAATCAAAAGCACGAACAACGATAGTTCGCGCATACACGAGATAAACGGCAAAAGATATCCCGACAAGAAACTCGGCTTTTGAATCGGAAAGATAATTTTCAGCATCCGTTTCCACCACGGCGTATTGGTTAAAATTGCAGCTTCTTCTATTTCGCCTGACAGCTGCAGCATCGCGCCTGTAGCGGACTTTGTTGCAAAAGGCATATATTTAATAGCGCCGACCAACACGAGCAGAAAAAACGATCCGTATAAAAACGACCAGTTAACCGACAGCGCAAGGTACGCCATACCGAACGCCATCGAAGGAATAAGATATGGAATAAACGCGAGTGTGCTCACGATTTTTGATAGCTTGGAATGCCGTTTGTTTACAACCGCATAGCCGACCAACAGTCCGCACGTGCCGGCAATCAGTGCGCAGGCAAGTGAGAGCAGTAAGCTATGCCCCAGCGCACTCCATACATGTGCATTGACCAGAATACCGCCTTCCCAGTTATAGTATTGCGCTTGCAGAGCTTGAGAATTGGGGTCTCCGATCCAGAAATTAAACGACATATTGCCGAGTGTATAATTACCGGCGCTTTTCAGTACCGATTCCAGTGCAAAGGTGATCATCGGCAGAATGGAGATAGCGAAGACGATAAGAAGACCTGCTGCTGCAAGCGGACGCCGCGCTGCTTTCAAATTGATGAATGATACTTGCGAACTCTTGCCGGTTACTGTTGTGTATGACTTCCGTTTTCCGGTAAATAGGTTGTTGATGCCCAGTACGAATAGCCCTAATACTACCAGCACGATACCGACTGCATAGCCTTGCGCCGGATATGCCTGATTAAAATAGGTCATCGAGGTGGTTAACGTCATAAAGCCGATAGGAGTACCGAGAAAAACGGGTACGGCATACGCGCTTACGGAACTGGCGAACACCAGCAAAAACGTATTCATCATCGCGGGAGCTACAATCGGTAAGGTAATCTTTGTAAGGATTCTCCAGCGCGGCGTTTTTAGAATGGTTGCCGCTTCTTCAAGATTGGCATCCATGTTTTTCAGAATACCGCCGATCAGAATATAGGCAAACGGCGCATAGTGAATACCGAGTGTCATTCCGATAGGGAACCGTCCGTAAACAAACCACTCCGGTGCATAGATATGGAACAACGAAGCGATAATGCCGTTTGCACTGCATCCATGTACTGTTACGTTAGCAAACATATTGTGCCAAAAAAGCGCAATCGTCCACGACGGCATAATGTACGGAAATAAAAGCAGCGCCGATATCGGTTTTTTCAGCGGGATGTTCGTCCGGTTGATAAACCATGCAAATACTCCGCCGATAACAATGGCAACAGCGGAAGCAATCAACGCCATGGAGATTGAGTTAAACAGCGGAACGTAAAAGTAATTTTTACTGTAGTTATACTCCGACGTGAGTAAAAGCGATTTCCATCCGCTGAGCGATATGCTTCCCGCCGGCTCTCCATGAAACAGCGCCTCCCGTAAATGTACGGTAAAACTTTCGATAATCATCGAAATGAGCGGGAAGATAGTCGTTACACCGAGTAAAATGAGCGCAACGGTAAGAATGATATTTGAGGGCTGTGCGAAAAACGCTTTTAATTTGTTGCCGGCCCTCTTCCCGGTAAGTGTCATAGGTTTCATATATTATACAAGATACAAACCGGATCAATTATACCCTTCAAGAAGTTTGACAATCGATGCCCAATCGGATTTTATATCGGCATAATTTTCCAGTACAAATCCGTCGAGTAACGAATCTATATCCTGCTGTACCGTGTTATTTGTAGAATACACCCCATTCCCTTCCTGATAGTTCGCAATGCCTTCTGCCGTTGACAGATAGTTAATAAAGAGCATCGCCGTATACGGACGGTCGGTTGTTTTTGCAATCTGCGTATAAAATTTATACGCATAACCGTTAAAGCCTTTCATTTTATTGAAAAATTTTACTTTGTTGTATGTTCCTTCTGCACCGGTTGAATACTTTGTTACCGGAGAAAATCCGATAACGGGCTTTTCCGCATCGACAACAATCTTGGATGCTATCTTACCTTCGCTTTCGTAATCGGTTGCTTTTTTCAAAAAACCGTCTATAAATAAATAGCCAGCATTCTTAAAGCCTCCGGCAGCAACAGCGGAATCACATGTTCCTGCGCCGTATTTTTCGTCATAGGCAGCAGACAATTTTTGCGCCCATGCATCGGATGTCAACGCGGCCATAAACAGCTGGTTAATCGGCTCTCCCGCTTTTCGGTAATAGACTGCCGATGAGGTGTCGATTAAATCCCACACATTGGTAATCTGTTCATCGAACTTTTTATCCATTGCAAATTCTTTAAAATAGTACATAAACGCGTACATATCGCTCTTCGCTGCACCGGGTACAACGGGATTATAATTGATAAGATTTCCAGCGCCTAATTCAACACTCAAAGAAGCTCCGTTCTGGGTAACGACTGCATCAATTTCTGCCGAACCGCCGTCAATCAGCTTTTCAATAGCAGAATAGAAATCTTTTTCACTCTGCTTTACGCCGGAACCGGTTCCTTGCAGTCCGTATTTAGCAAAGAACGCCTTGACCGTTTTATCGGTTTTTGATGATGTGGAGTACACGGTAAAATCACCGGTTTCCGCCTTTGCACGCTCGATTAACTGTTCAATGCTTGTGTCTTTCGCATTATTGATAACGCTCAGCACATCGTCCGCTTTTTTTTGCTGTCCGCATCCGGCAATAAGCCCGATTAGTAACAAACAAACTGCTACAATTCCAAATTTTTTCATGTTAGAAAACTCCTTTTTCGTTCCTACAAATTTTTGAAAAAATAAGCGGGCACCTTGAAAGATTCAAAACGGTTTTTCAAGAGCCCGGATGGGGTTAATTATACCGCTGCTTTCAAAAACTTGTCAACGAGAAATATAAAATACGCTGGACAAAGAAGAAAGATGGTTCTATCCAGTATTCTTACCGTTGCGGCGGGTATGCAAGCAGGGTTAATTCTTGTACTTCCCATACAATTAGTGCTGATACTGTTGAAGCCTTGATATTATCGGCAGTTAAACGCTTTTCAAAATTCGTTCTAAATGACGAAAAAGCCTTTGCTTTGGAACTGCAATCCCTTTGGAAAGACAAGCAAGAGGAAAAGCCGAAGTACAATCAATCGGAGTTCTGTCTAATTGCTGGCAGTTTTCTTTTTCGGCAAGTATTCAAGAAGTCATTAAGTTGAGAGTATAGTCGAAGGGGCGGAAAAGTTTACAAAGAAGTGGTATAATACTTTTGATTAAGAACGACAAATCGGAATTTACCTCTATTTAGACATACAAACTGTTGACAATAAAACTCCTATATAGTATGATTTGATAAACTACTATATAGGATCTTTTGTATGGAAATGAATGGAGGATTCCTTGTTACCAAAATAAAACAGCTTGGAGACCGGATCTTTGAGAAGATTCTCAGTGAAAAGAATATTGATGCGTTCAATGGAGCCCAGGGGCGTATTCTTTATGTGCTGTGGCAGGAGGATGGAATCCCGATTGGGTCACTCTCGATCAAATGTGGATTAGCGATAACTTCTCTTACGACGATGCTGGAAAGAATGGAAAATCAAGGGCTGATAAGCCGCGTTCAGTCTGAAACGGACAAAAGGAAAACACTCCTGTTTCTGACTGAGAAAGCACATGCCTTAAAGGGCGAGTACGATTCTGTATCTGATGATATGGGCAGCATTTACTACAAAGGTTTTTCGGAGGAAGAAATTACCCGGTTTGAGGAATGCCTCGACCGCATCAGAAAGAATCTTGAGGATTGGCAGGAGTCATGAGTATTTGTATCAAAAATCAGATTCAGAACATGAATATCGTCATCGGCTGCACAGTGGGGTGTGCATATTGCTATGCCCGCAACAATGTGAGGCGCTGGCATATGATTGATGATTTCGCTGTTCCTGAGTTCTTCCCGGGTAAGCTCAAGATGATGAAAAAGAAACGTCCGCAGAACTTTCTTCTTACCGGCATGAGCGATCTCTCCGGATGGAAGTCGGAATGGAGAGACGAGGTATTTGCAAAGATCCGTGAAAATCCACAGCACCAGTTCCTGTTTCTTACCAAGCGCCCCGATCTGCTGGATTTTGATACCGATCTGGAAAACGCATGGTTTGGCGTTACGGTAACGAGGAAAGCAGAACTGTGGCGTATTGACGCCCTTCGGAAAAACGTCAGAGCAAAACACTACCATGTTACCTTTGAGCCGTTATTCGACGATCCCGGTACAGTTGGTCTTTCCGGAATCAACTGGATCGTTGTCGGCACCATGACTGGAGCTCAGAGCAGGAAGGTTCATACGGAGCCGGAGTGGGCATGGTCTCTGACGGATCAGGCACACGCGCTCGGCATTCCGGTGTTTATGAAGGAAGACCTTGTCTCTATCATAGGGGATGAAAATATGATTCAGGAAATGCCGGAAGAATTCAATAAAGTGTTGGTGGCACAGAGATCATGGCAGAAGTAATCGATGGAATCCTCATTAGTGAGGTGGAAACAAAGAACATCATGACCAAGTCCAGTCTGCCGGTAGGCGGTTACTCGGTCAATCCCTATGTAGGCTGTACACATGCCTGCAAGTATTGCTATGCTTCTTTTATGAAGCGCTTTACCGGACACAAGGAGGAATGGGGCACTTTCCTTGATGTGAAGCATTGGCCGGAAATTAAAAATCCGAAGAAATATGCCGGACAGCGTGTGGTCATCGGTTCTGTGACGGATGGCTACAATCCACAGGAGGAGCAATTCGGGAATACCAGAAAACTTCTGGAGCAGCTGATCGGCAGTGACGCAGATATTCTAATCTGCACAAAGTCTGATCTTGTGGTACGGGATATTGATCTGCTGAAGAAGCTTGGACGAGTAACCGTTTCATGGTCGATCAACACACTGGATGAAAATTTCAAGAACGATATGGACTCTGCTTCGAGCATTGAGCGTCGTATCGCTTCTATGAAGCAGGTATATGATGCAGGTATCCGTACAGTCTGTTTCGTATCCCCGGTATTCCCCGGTATCACGGATTTTGAAGCGATCTTTGAGCGGGTAAAGGGTCAGTGCGATCTGTTCTGGCTCGAAAATCTCAATCTTCGGGGCGGTTTCAAGAAGACGATTATGGATTATATCGCTGGAAAATATCCTGATCTTGTACCGCTTTACGATGAGATCTATAACAAGCATAACCGCAGCTACTTTGAAGCACTTGAAGTAAAAGCTGAGGAAATGGCTAAAAAGTATGATTGTCCCTTTGTGGATAATGAAATGCCTTATGGCAGAGTCCCGCAGGGACATCCGGTGATCGTGGATTATTTCTATCATGAGGAAATCCGAGGGACAGAAAATACCGGAAAAAGAAATCGTTAAACAGAAATTGACCGAGCTCTTTGAACGAGGGAGACTCCTTGTCCGAAGGGCAAGAAGGTGCAACCGAGAAGACTTAGAACAATTCCAATTTGCCAGTATCTTGAACAGAATATGGACAACGAAAAACATCGTAGCAATACGGTGTTTTTTGTTGCTTAAAACCTACGATTTCATACATGACCACAGGTTAGTACAAACCCTTGTGTGATTTTTTGAAAGGCTTAGAACGGGGATTTTCCCCGATTTTCGCCCCGAAAAGTCACATAAAAAGGCTTGAAGTATCTTTCCTGTAGTTTTTTATTATCAGTTTGCACGCTCGATTAACTGTTCAATGCTTGTGTCTTTCGCATTATTGATAACACTCAGCACATCGTCCGCTTTCTTTTGCTGTCCGAATCCGGCAATAAGCCCGGTTAACAACAAACAAACCGCTACAATTCCAAATTTTTTCATGTTAGAAGACTTCTTTTTAGCTCCTATAAATTTTTGAAAAACACTATAGCATCCTAAGAGCCTCAAAACGGTTTTTCAAGCGCCCGGATGAGGTTGATTATACCGCTGCTTTCAAAAACTTGTCAACGAAAAAAATATGAAAGGTGATGGTTTCTCAATACTCTTGCGGCTTGGCCTGTTGCCTTATATAATAAAATACAACCGCGTATGCAAGAGGTAAGGGACTTGAAAAAAAATAGTAAAAGCCTATTTATCTTGTGTTTTTTATTTTTGATCTTGTTTAAAGCTTTCGGCCTTAATGTGCCCTCTCTTAAAGGACGGGTAAATGACTTAGCCGGTATTATTTTTGCCGATGAGGAAAAGAAAATAGAAGAATTCCTTTTTGAAGTTGAAAAAAGATCAGACCTCCAAATTGCCGTTCTAACGATCCCCTCACTTGAGGGAGAAAATCTTGAAGATTACTCGATGCGTGTGGCTGAGGCCTGGCAGTTAGGTTCTAAAGAACATGATTCAGGTGTTTTATTGCTGGTGGCGGCTCATGACCGGAAAATGCATATTGAAGTAGGCTACGGGCTTGAATCAACTCTTACGGATGCTGATGCCGGCCGGATTATACGCAATATCATCGGCCCCGAATTCAGAAACGGCAATTATGGAAGCGGAATTCTTCAAGGCGTAAAAACTATCGCCGGATACGTGCTTCAAGATGAAACCCTCATGAAGCATAACAGTACCGATGAAAATACCTCTCTTCCGGGAATACTGGCATTTGCGCTGCTGGTCTTGATATTTGCCAGTCCGATAGTGTTGGTTTGTTTAATCATTAAGTTGCGTTTCAGAGGTCCTTATACAAGTTATTTTTCAGGTTCGAATAGAAACTATACTTCAGGTTCCGGAAGGGGTTATAGTCTGGGTTCAAACAGAAGCTATTCAAGCGGCAGCGGTTATGCAGGCCGCGGCGGAAGTTTCGGGGGTGGCGGAGCTTCGGGAGGCTGGTAGGAAACGCCGTGTTTTTCGGCGTGGCATATCGGAGATGAGTCCTTCTCCACGAATAAAAAAGGCGCTGCAAAACTTTTACAGTGCCTTTCATAACAAAGCCGCTTGCCTCCAACCGGAAGTAAGCGGCTTGTTTTTAGCGTTATATTACCGAGTACGGGGATGTCTCAAAAGGTGGTTACTTTTTCGACAGCCCCGCACCCTCTACCGTATCCGCTTAGAACGGGCGATCGGCAAGATATTTATACTCCTGCCAGCGCCGCTTCGCCTTCGCAACCGCTTTATCAAGCAGCATTTGAGCGCGTTCGGGGTTTGCATTCTTTAACGACTTGAAGCGTACTTCTTTATACATAAAGTCTGCAAGGTTAAAGTCCGGCTCTTTGCTGTCAAGCTGGAAGGGGTTCTTACCTTGATCGGTTAAGCGCGGGTCGTAGCGGTACAACGGCCACAGACCGCAGGCAACAGCTTCTTTCTGGTTCAACATACCCTTCGTCATGTTGATACCGTGGTTGATACAATGGCTGTATGCGATGATGATCGAAGGTCCGTCATAGCTTTCCGCTTCACGGAATGCTTTAATAACCTGCGACATATTTGCACCCATGGAAACCTGTGCAACATACACATAACCGTAGCTCATCGCCATCATACCGAGGTCTTTTTTGCTGGTCTCTTTACCGGATGCGGCAAACTTTGCGATAGCGCCGATCTGAGTAGCCTTTGACATCTGACCGCCGGTATTGGAATATACTTCCGTATCCATAACCAGTACATTGATGTTTCTGCCGGAAGCAAGAACATGATCCAAACCGCCGTAGCCGATATCGTATGCCCAGCCGTCACCGCCGAGTATCCATACGGAACGCTTAATAAAGTGATCGGTTAAGGACAGCAGCTCTTTTGCGAGCGGGTCGGAAGATTTTTCCAATTCTTTTTTCAGCTCATCGACAAAGCCGCGCTGCTCGTCGATTGCAGCATCATCAGCCTGCGTATTGCCCAGTACCTTATCAATAGCGGCAACGGCAACACCTTTTGCCTTGAGCTTTCCGGCAACTTCGCGTGCGTATTCTGCAAGTTTATCGCTGGTTAAGCGCATACCGTAACCGAATTCAGCCGCATCTTCAAAGAGGGAGTTCGACCATACCGGGCCTCGTCCGTCCGCGCGTTTTGCATACGGAGTTGTGGGGAGGTTACCGCCGTAAATGGAAGAACAACCGGTTGCGTTCGCAATAACGGCACGGTCGCCGAAGAGTTGCGATAAGACGCCGATATAGGGCGTTTCACCGCAGCCTGCGCAGGCGCCGGAGAACTCAAAGAGCGGACGGCGCATACCGAGACCTTTCGGCTGGCTCAAGTTGACCTTGCGCGTATCGGGGTCGGGGAGACTCATAAAGAACTTCCAGTTTTCCGATTCAACGGCGCGGTGTTCAACAAAGCTTTCCATATTGATTGCTTTAACTGCGGGATTTTCCTTGGACTTCGCAGGACACTGCTCGACACAGATACCGCATCCCGTACAATCTTCGGGAGAAACCTGAATAGTAAACAGCGAGTTGTCGAATTCCTTGCCCTTATACGGAATGGAACGGAATGTCGAAGGCGCACGGTCGGCATTGGATTTGTCGAATGCCTTCATTCGGATAACGGCATGAGGACACACAACCGTACACTGACCGCACTGGATACAGAGTTCGCTCTTCCAAATCGGGATGCGTTCTGCGATTGCGCGTTTTTCATACTGAGTCGTTGCAGTCGGGAAGGTACCGTCTGCCGGAATTTCGCTTACCTTTACCGCATCGCCTTCATTGATAGCGATTTTGCCCAGTATTTTGCGGACAAATTCCGGCGCATCGGAACTCATTGCGGCATGGCGCGAAAGTTTGCTGTTTGCTTCTTTGGGGTAGGTAACCTGTTCAACGCCTTCAAGCGCCATATCGATGGTCTTGATGTTCTTCTGAACAATTTCCGGCCCTTTCTTGCCGTAGGATTTTTCGATAAATTTCTTAATCAGCGCTACCGCTTCGGCTTCGGGCAAAATACCGGAAATTTTAAAGAATGCGGTTTGCATAACAACGTTGATACGGTTGCCCATGCCTGCTTTTTCCGCAATCTTTACACCGTCGATAACATAGAACTTCGCTTCTTTCGCGATAAGATCTTTCTGCACTTCTATCGGCAGGTGCTCCCATACCTCATCCTTATTCCAGTGGCTGTTCAAAAGGAAGGTTCCGCCTTTTTTAAGGCTCTTGAGCATATCATACGTTTCGAGGAAGGTGAATTTATGGCACGCAATAAAGTCTGCCTGCCCGACGAGGTAAGGCTTGCGGATCTTTTTCTTTCCGAAGCGCAAGTGCGAGGTAGTAATCGATCCGGACTTCTTGGAGTCGTACACAAAATAGGCTTGTGCGTTGTTGTCGGTCGCTTCACCGATAATTTTGATGGAGTTCTTGTTGGCACCGACCGTACCGTCCGAGCCGAGTCCGTAGAACATAGCCTGATGCATACCGGAATCATCAACATGGAAGTGATGGTCGTAGGCAAGGCTTACATGGGTTACGTCGTCTTCGATACCGACGGCAAAGTTGCTCTTCTTTTCTCCTTCCATATTATCGAATACGGCTTTCACCATTGCCGGGGTGAATTCTTTTGAACCCATACCGTAGCGGCCGCCGAGGATAACGGGATAGTGAGTAAAGGGGCATTTCTTTGCGGATTGCATTTCGCCGATAGCGGTACGTACATCTTCGTAGAGCGCTTCACCGAGCGAGCCGGGTTCTTTCGAGCGGTCAAGTACCGTGATGTTTTGTACGGAGGCGGGCAATGCTTTTACAAAGGCCTCCGCGCTGAAGGGGCGGTATAAGCGTACTTTCAGTAAGCCGTACTTTTTACCTTGACTATTCAGATAGTCTACGGTCTCTTCTACCGTGTCAGCACCGGAACCCATCAGAATGATGACCGATTCAGCATTGGGATCGCCGTAATAGTCGAACAGGTGATAAGCGCGTCCGGTCAAGGCTGCATATTTATCCATAACCCGCTGCACGATTTCGGGGGTTGCCAGATAGTATTTATTGACTGCTTCGCGCGCTTGGAAGTATACGTCAGGGTTCTGAGCAGTTCCGCGGATCATCGGTTTTTCGGGTGTTAAGCCGCGGAGACGGTGTGCGCGTACCAGATCATCATTGATCATCTGACGCATCACATCCTGCGAAACTTCTTCAATCTTCTGAATTTCGTGGGAGGTTCTAAAACCGTCGAAGAAGTGGAGGAACGGAACGCGCGCTTCGAGCGTCGCAGTATGAGCGATAATCGCGAGATCCATAACTTCCTGTACGGAATTGGAAGCAAGCATTGCCCAACCGGTTTGGCGGCATGCCATAACGTCCTGATGGTCGCCGAAGATGGAAAGAGCGCTGGTTGCCAAGGCTCGGGCTGCAACGTGGAACACCGTGCTGGTAAGCTCACCGGCAATTTTGTACATATTGGGGATCATCAGTAAGAGACCCTGTGATGCGGTAAAGGTTGAAGAGAGCGCTCCCGTGGTTAATGCACCGTGAACAGCGCCGGAAGCTCCTCCTTCGGATTGCAATTCGACAACTTGCGGCACGGTTCCCCAGATATTGGTTTTTCCGTGGGCGGAATACTCATCAGCAACTTCCCCCATCGGGCTTGACGGCGTGATAGGATAAATTGCGATAACTTCGCTGAGCGCATGCGCAACGTGACCGGCGGCAGTATTACCGTCAATCATTACGAGGTTTTTTTCAGGCATAGTATCGTCCTTCTAAAGTATGGTGTGAATAGGTGTGTATACTATATTATTCAATATAATATATCCGATTTGCAAACAGCATAGTCTTTTAATGCAAAAAGTGCAAGACTTGGATGATAGTTTCTTTTTGCCGTTTAAATGCATTTTGAACAGAGTTTTATCAAGGTAAAAATCTTTTAATCTGCTATTCATAACGGCCCCCGTGTGCTATACTTATACACAAATGAATTTTTCTAATTGTAATCTTGATTCCACTCTTTTACAGGGGCTTGAAGAAGCCGGTTACATTGAATGCACTCCGGTTCAAGAGCAGGTGTTTTCCGCAGGAATGGACGGTTCCGATCTTTATGTACAATCTCAAACAGGTACGGGAAAAACAGCTGCGTATCTGGTAACGCTGATGCAGCGGATGCTTGCTGCAGGAACCGAAGACCGCCGCCCCGCTTTGATTCTTGTTCCCACGCGGGAACTTGCCGTACAGGTCGAAGAAGAAGCGCTTAAATTAGGTAAACATACGGGGATCCGTGCCGCAAGCTTTTACGGCGGCGTCGGGTATCAGCAGCAGGAAGCAGCGCTTAAAAACGGAGTAGACCTTATCATCGGTACCCCCGGTCGCGTTATCGATCTTGAAAAATCAAAAACCATGAAGCTGAAAAATGTCGGCTTTTTAGTCGTTGATGAAGCAGACCGTATGTTCGATATGGGCTTTTATCCTGATCTGCGCAGCCTCCTTTCAGTATTGTCCAAGGCGGAAGACCGCCAAACGATGCTGTTCAGCGCGACCTTAAATACGTGGGTAAAGAACCTCGCATGGGAATACACCATCGATGCAAAAGAGATCACCATCGATGCGGATAATGTGACGGTTGATGAAATCAATCAAAAGCTGTTCCACGTGGCTGCGGAGCAAAAGATGTCTTTGCTGCTCGGTATCTTGCGTAACGAAAAACCGGAAAATGCTATCATCTTCTGCAATACCAAAAAGACAACGGAGATTGTTGCAAAGCGGCTGCGCATTAACGGCTATGCGACGGAATTTCTCATCGGCGATTTGCCCCAACCGAAGCGGCTGCATATTATCGATTCGTTTAAGGCGGGGAAACTCAGCTGTTTGGTTGCAACCGATGTCGCGGCGCGGGGAATCGATATCAACGACCTCGCAATGGTTATCAACTACGACCTTCCGAATGAGGCGGAGAACTATGTACACCGAATCGGCAGAACGGCGCGGGCGGGAAAGACCGGCGCTGCGTACAGCCTCTGCTCGGAACAGGATGTGTACAACCTCCCTGATATCGAAAAGTATATAGAAGCAAAGATACCGGTTGTTATCCCCGGCGAAGAGGATTTTGAAAAAGACCGCAGCGCCGATCAGTATATACGGCTTGACCGCGACTCCTTTGACGAAGAACGATCCGGTGGACGGTTCGGACGCAAGCCGCGACCCGGTGAAAAATTGAGGCGGGATGAGAAAGACTCACGGCGCGGCGCTAAAACAACGAAACCTGCATCCCGGCTTGCCGATTCAAAGCGTAAAAAGAAATGCGCGCAGGGAGAAGACAAAACCGATAGAAAATCTGCCGACTCACTCGGCGGCTTGAGCTTTGAAGAGCGGATGGCATACTACAAAAAACAGTACGGAAAAAAACTTGCCTCACAGGATAGCGCCGCCCTTGCGGATACCAACGAGGGTACGGGAAACGCCAAAGAAAGCCGCAATGCTCAGCCTGCTGCCGACAAGAAAGGAAAGGCGGGAGCACCGGCAACCCGCGCTAAAAACCGGCAGGGACAGCCTGAGAAAAAGCGGCGCAAGGGCGATAAATACGTTCCGTCCCAAACAGGCGATACACGGCAGGGGGCAAAGCAAAAGAGACGGCAGAACCAAGACCGAATGCCGGAACAGCGGAGTCGAACCGGAAAGGCGCCGGTACAGTCTTCGGCACAAACTCAGCCGGTCAAACAAAAAACGGGCATATTCGCTATGCTGAAAAAACTGTTTACCGGAAAGTAAGCGGCAAGGAATAAGGAGGAATACGTTATGGATGCAGTAAAACGCTTTTTTAAATACATTGCAGTCGATACCAAATCGAATGAAGATAATTCCGACTGTCCCAGCACCAAGGGACAGCTTGAGCTTGGAAAGATGTTGGTACAGGAATTGCACGAGCTGGGCGTAGCCGATGCCGAACAGGATGCGCACGGATATGTCTACGGAACAATCCCTGCCAACACCGATAAAAAAGCGCCGGTCATCGGATTTATTGCACACATGGATACCGCGCCCGACTTGGACGGAAAATGCGTCAACCCGCAGATTGTGCACTACACAGGCAGCGATATTAAACTGAACGAAACCTATTCGCTGACAGTAAAGGAATTTCCGTTCCTCAACAAGCTTATCGGCGAAGACATTATTACCACTGACGGTACCACGCTTTTGGGCGCTGATGATAAATCGGGCATCACCATCATCATGGGAATGGTTGAATACCTCCGCGACAACCCGCAGGTGCAGCACGGTACGATTAAAATCGGCTTTACCCCCGATGAGGAAATCGGCAGAGGTGCAGACCTCTTCGATGTAAAAAAATTCGGAGCGGATTTTGCGTATACCATTGACGGCGGAGAAATCGGCGAGCTGGAGTACGAAAACTTTAACGCCGCAAGTGCGAAAATCGAAATCCAAGGGAAAAATGTCCATCCGGGCACGGCAAAAAATATCATGATCAATTCGCTGCGGGTCGCGGGCGAGTTGGACGCTATGCTGCCCGTGGAACAAAAGCCCGAATATACGGAAGGGTACGAAGGCTTCTTTTTGCTTACTCACCTCAACGGCGCAGTGGATCACACGTCCATGTCGTATATCATCCGCGACCATTCTACCGACAAATTCGAGCAAAAGAAAACGCTGCTGCGGAATGCCGTTGCTTTTTTGAACACAAAATACGGCGCCATCATCACGCTTTCCATTACAGACAGCTACTATAATATGCGCGGACAAATTGAACCGCATATGGAAATTATCGACCTTGCGAAGAAGTCTATGGAAGAGATCGGTATTACGCCGATTATCCACCCCATCCGCGGCGGGACGGACGGCGCACGGCTTTCCTTTATGGGACTCCCTTGTCCGAACATCTTTGCCGGCGGCTTTAACTTCCACGGCCGTTTTGAGTGCATCCCCGTAAGCTCCATCTATAAAGGAATCGATTTACTCATCCGTATTATCGAAAATGCCGTAGAGTAAATAGGCTTTCCGATTTTTCTAAATCTGGACACGTTCGGGTTTTTCCGCTATGCTCAATAACCTTGTATGGATTATGTAGAAAGTTTATTTAACACGAATTTTTTAGAGTATGCCAGTTATGTTATCCGTGACCGCGCAATTCCCGATGTAGAGGACGGCCTCAAGCCGGTACAGCGGCGTATCCTACATTCTCTTTTTGAGATGGATGACGGAAAGTTCCATAAGGTTGCCAATGTCGTCGGCTACTGTATGAAGTATCACCCGCACGGGGACGCTTCCATCGGAAACGCATTGACGGTACTCGCCAATAAAAGCCTCTTTATCGACAAGCAGGGGAATTTCGGCAACCTCTTTACGGGGGACGAAGCCTCCGCCCCGCGGTATATCGAATGCCGCATCACCGAATTTGCAAAAGATATCCTGTTTAATCCCCATATTACGCGGTATGTTCCTTCTTATGACGGCAGAAACAAAGAGCCGGTCGTATTCCGCGCCAAACTGCCTGTCGTACTGCTCATTGGGGCGGAAGGGATTGCCGTCGGTATGTCTACCAAGATACTTCCGCATAATATCCGCGAAATCATCGAGGCGGAAAAAGCCTGCCTTTCCGGCAAATCCTTTACGCTCTATCCCGACTTTCAGACCGGCGGGCTTATCGACGTGTCAGACTATCAGGACGGCAAGGGCAAGGTGCTGGTGCGGGCAAAGTTGGACACCTCCGACGATAAACGAATTGTTATCCGTGAACTCCCCTTCGGCAGCACTACCGAAAGCCTCATCGCTTCGATAGAATCGGCGTCGAAGTCGGGAAAGGTAAAAATTTCGGAAATTAACGACTATACGGCGGAACAAGTAGAAATAGAACTCAAGCTGCCGCGCGGCGTGTACGCAGCGGATGTTGTCGATGCGCTCTATGCCTTTACCGATTGTGAGCAATCGATCTCCTGTAATTTGCTGGTCATTCAAGACAATCTGCCGGTTCAAACGACTGTTACCGAGGTTATTAAAACCCACGCAAAACAGCTGACCGCTTTGCTGAAAGATGAACTTTTATATGAGCAGGAGATGCTGACCGACCGGCTGCACCTCAGAACACTTGAGCGGATATTTATCGAAGAGCGGATTTATAAAAAGATTGAAACGATGAAAACCGCCGAGTCGGTCATTAAGGCGGTTATCAAAGGTTTTGAACCGTTCAAAGCAGAGCTGATACGGGAAGTAACGGAAGACGATGTAGACCGGCTCCTCAAAATCCCCATTCGGCGTATTTCGCTCTACGACATTCAAAAAAACCGTGCCGAGGTACAGGAAATTTCCGCCCGGCTCAAAGAGATTGTCCGTCTTTTAAAGAACCTCAAAAAATATGCGCTCAGCGTCCTTGACGGAATCCTCGCAAAACTACCGCCTGAAATCACGGCGCGCAAAACGGAGATTACCGGCTTTACCAAAGTAGATGTAAAAGAAGCCGTTAACCGCGATGTATCGCTCCGCTATGACGAAGCAACCGGCTACCTCGGCACCGCCGTGACTACCGGAAAAGAAATACTCAAAGTTTCGCCGTATGACCGCGTTTTTATCCTGCGCAAAAGCGGGGTGTACACCGTTATGGATGTACCCGACCGGCTCTTTGTCGATACCGGTATGTGGTATTGCGGCTTTGCGGAAAAAGAATTATTGTCACAAATCCTCTTTACGGTTATTTATAAAGATGAGAAAACACAGTATCCGTATATCAAACGGGCACGGGTTGAATCTTATATATTGAACCGTGATTACCTGTTTGTACCTGATACGGCAACTGTGCTCTACGCAAGTACGGTTGAAAATTTTGAGTTTACGGTGCAATATACGCCCAAGCCTCGAACAAAGAAAACCGAAGCACGCTTTAAAACCGCGGATTATCCGGAAAAGGGATTAAAAGCGCAGGGGGTACGGCTTGCAGAACGGGAAGCAGAAGCTGCGGCTCCGGTAACGAAAAAAAATAGTAAAAAGTGAGGAAAACCTCTAGAAACGTGAGTTTTTAGAGATGTCTAGTACCTTGTAGGGGGAAAACTACCTATGCAAACAATCAATGAACTGGGAACTTATACCTTTCAAGCGATGCTGGAGAATAGCATCAAGCGGTTTGGAGAACGCCCTGCGCTTTCATTTGTGTCGGGAGCGCCGATTTCATACAAAGAAGCCGATAAGCAGATAAAACAGCTGCAGCAGCGTTTGTACCGCCTCGGCGTCAACCCGGGCGATAAGGTGTCAATCTATAGCCACAGCGTTCCTCATTGGGGAATCGCCTATTTTGCTATTGTTACGATGGGCGCCGTTGCCGTTCCGCTGCTACCTGATTTTACCGACAAAGAAGTTAAAACCTGTCTTGAACATTCCGAAACAAACATAATCATTGTTTCGGACAAACTGATGAGCCGAGTACCCGAAACCGTTTCGGTACTTATCGATATTCAGGACTTTTCGGTTAAAAAAGGTACGGAGATAAGAGACGGCACCCCTCCGCCTCATACCTGTAAAGAAGACGACACCGCTTCCGTTATTTATACGTCCGGTACGACGGGGCGTTCCAAGGGTGTGGAGCTTTCACATAAAAACCTTGTCTGCAATGCAATCGCGGGGCAATCCTGCCAACGCATTAACGAGTATGACCGGGCTCTTTCTATTCTGCCGCTTTCGCATGTATATGAATTTACGATCGGCTTTTTGATGTTTTTCTTAAACGGCGCCTGCGTGTACTATCTCGAAGGTATTCCAACCCCGCGGATACTCCTGCCCGCTCTGTTACAGGTGCGCCCGACAATGATGCTGAGCGTTCCGATCGTTATGGAAAAAATATACCGGAACAAGATACTTCCGGCTTTGACCTCCTCCCCGTTCCGGGCATGGCTGTATCATACTAAGCTCGGTAAAAAAATATTAAACCGCCTTGCGGGAAAACAGCTGAAAAAAACATTCGGCGGACACCTGAAGTTTTTCGGCTTGGGCGGTTCAAAAACCGATACAATCGTTGAAGAATTTTTGAGAGATGCTAAATTTCCCTATGTTATCGGCTACGGTTTGACGGAAACGGCGCCACTCATTGCCGGTTCAACCGTTCGCCAAAGTGTTCCGGGCTGGATCGGTTACGCGATCCCCGATGTTGAGATTAAAATCGATAACCCTGATCCTAAAACCGGCATCGGCGAACTGCTGGTAAAAGGCCCGAATGTGATGAAAGGCTATTATCGCGACCCTGAACTCACAAAAAATTCGTTTACCGAAGACGGCTGGTTTAAAACCGGCGATCTTTTTGTGATGGACGAAAAAGGTCATCTCGCTATTAAAGGCCGCTCAAAAAACATGATCCTCGGAGCCAGCGGCGAAAATATCTACCCCGAAGATATTGAGTTTGTGCTCAATCAGCATCCGCTTGTAACGGAATCGCTCGTGGTTGAAGGGGAAAAATCTTCACTTGTCGCCTACGTACAGCTTGATGAAGAAAAACTTGCTGCTGCCGTGCAAAAAGAGCAAAGTCAAAACAAAGAAGGCTCTGCCATTCAGAATTTGCAATCCGCCGTAGCGGGCGCTGTTTCCGGCTTGACGGATGCGATGGCTTATAAACGGGCGGAAATCTTAAACGAGATTAAATTTTTTGTTAATTCCAGTGTGAATAAGATGTCACGGATCGATAAAATTGAACAGGTTGAAGCATTTGAAAAAACGGCCAGTCAAAAGATAAAACGATACCTGTATCATTTTACGAACCGCGGGAAAAAGGATACCGAGGTTTCGGCAGGAGAATAATACACCAGCCGAAGCTCCAGTGTGATAATTTTATCCGATATGCTTGACATTTTTTTCTATTTTCGGTATAAATTTGTCCATAGTTATTTATCACTTTCCCCTGTAGCTCAGTAGGCAGAGCAAGTGGCTGTTAACCACTGGGTCCGTGGTTCGAACCCGCGCGGGGGAGCTTCCGAAGCTCAAACAGTATGACTGTTTGAGCTTTTTTGTTTTTATCCGCTTATCGGCGCCAAAAGGCAGGTACGCATAAGATAACGATGGTGTACAGTTCCAAACGGCCTGCCAGCATAGAAAAAGAGAACACAACCTTTGCCCAATGCGGAAAGAACGAAAAGTCTCCGCCGCTGCCGACTCTGCCGAATGCAGCGCCGATATTACCGACCAATGTAAGTGCTGCCGTTATGTCGGTAAGGAGATCCGCGCCGGTTAAGGCAGCCGTCAAAAACGTTACCAATAGACATACAAAATAGACGAACATAAAACCGGCAACGCTGTATACAACGTCTTTCCGTCCCGGGCGGCGGTTCAGTTGGATACTGAACACGCCATGTGGATGCAAAAGACGCTGCATTTCGTTTAAGGCTTGCTTGCGTAAAATAACCCAGCGGATCACTTTGATGCCGCCCGCTGTCGAACCGGAACACCCGCCGGTAAACATCAGTAAAAAGAGAAGCGCTTGTGCAAAGGCAGGCCATGCACAGTAGTTTACCGTAGAAAATCCGGTGGTTGTCATAATCGATGCGACATGGAAAAAACTGTGGCGAAATGCTGCCGACAATCCGTAAACCGGTACAAGCACTAATGCAATGCCGATTCCTGTAAAAAGCGCGATACGGATATACGCCCGTAATTCGGAATTCCTAAAAAATTCTTCCGGCTTTCCGGTAAAAAGGTGGAAGTAGAGGCTGAAATTCACACCCGCTAAAAACATAAACACCGTACAGATAATCTCGATGGCTGCCGAGTTATAGTATCCGACGCTGGTATTTTGCGTTGAAAACCCGCCGGTTCCGAGCGTGGAAAAGCTGTGACACATTGCTTCTAAGAATGGCATCCCCGCAATACACAAAAGGATAATTTGCAAGACCGTCATTCCCAAGTAAATAAACCAGAGTGCTTTTGCCGTATGCGTAATTTTTGCCGTTACCTTTCCCTTATCGGGGCCGCTTGTCTCACTTTTTATCAGCTGAAAACCGCCGACACCGAGCAGCGGGAACAAGGCCACGGTTAAGGCAACAATCCCCATACCGCCGAGCCAGTGCATTTGCGTACGCCATACCCGCAGCGCCATCGGGTAGCTTTCGATGTTCTGTAAGACGCTCGCGCCGGTGGTCGTAAAACCCGAAACCGATTCAAAAAACGCATCGCTAAAGTGCGGCACAAATCCCGACAGCATGAACGGAACCGCACCCAATAAGCCCGCGCCGAGCCATGCGGCGCTTACCAAAAGGATTCCTTCGCGCACGGTAAGCCGAATCGGCTGCCGCTTTGTTCTTATAAATAAGAGAATTGTTATTACCCATAACACAGCCATCGGTATAAAAAACGCCGGCAGCATATTCCATTCATGCAAAAATACGGCAACTGCAACCGGAATCAAAAAACTTCCGGCAACAATCGAAAGAATCATAAAAATGATGGTTAAACATTGGAGAAATTTCATTTTTTACCGGCGAAATATTTAATCACTTCGTCGCTTTTTGCGACTTGTACGATAATAGCGAGTTTGTCATCCGCTTCAAGGACGGTATTTCCGCCGGGGATACGGCAGCCTGTTTCGTTCGTAATGAGCAGTATGAGGAACACTCCGGGCATTGCAATGTCTTTCAGGCTTTTCTCTACCGCTTCCGAGTGCTCGGAAATAATAACTTCGACTATCTCAAGTTCACCTGCACCCATGGTATGAATACGGGTAAGGTGCTTACCGCCCAGATGGCTCATAATAACGTCAACCGTAACGTCTTTGAGCGGAATCGCCACGTCCACACCGATCTTATATGCTACGTTCGACATCACGGAGCTTTGCACCAACGCAATGGTTTTGGGGATCCCAAGCGTTTTCAGATACGCAGAGGTAATCATGTTCAGTTCGTAGTTTTGTGTTGCATTGATAACGAGATCGAAGGAATTAAGCGCAATTTCTTCTATAAATGATTCGTCGGTAACGTCGCCGCTATAGATACGCGCGTCCGGATATTCCTCTGCTGCATGCTTTGCAAGGCTGCTGTCTTTATCGATAATGGCAACTTCCCAACGGGATTTGGTACGCAGACCGAATAAGCGTTTAAACATACCGAACGAATGTTTTTCGATAAGGCTTGCTGCGACCCGTTTACCGACCTTCCCAATTCCGACTAGGGCAATCTTTTTGATGGGTTTAACCGTGAACCCGGCAAGCGCATAGAACCGCTCGATATAGTTCGGCAGTGTCAGAATCGAAATCCGCATACCGGCATGGAGCACGGTTCCTCCCGAAGGAATAGCGGTTTTATTCTCATCTTCTACAGCGACGACAACAAAGGGATCATCGATAATACTGCGGATGTTTTGTAATATAACTCCATCCAGCTTACTGTTTGCACCGATAGTAAAACAGGTGAGCTGATACGGAGAATCTTCGAAGGCGATAATATCACTGACAGCCCCGTGCTCAACGGCATTAATGATGGCGAGTGCTGCTTCTTGGTCGGGATGCACCAAAAAATCGATACCCAACGTACGGTCTTTTCCAGTGTTCAGCGATGCAACGTAATTTTCATTTCTTACGCGGGCAATCTTCAGTACCTTGGGAGCAAGAGATTCGGCAACACCGCAGATAATCATATTCAGTTCGTCACTGTCGGTAAGGGTAACCAGCGCGTCTGCCCGTTGGATACCGGCCTCGGTTAAAACTTTCGGATCGTTACCGCTCGCCTCCGTTACGATACAGTCCAAGCGGTTGGCTGCATGGCGGGCGGTTTCTTGATTTTGTTCGATAAGAACCACATTATGCTTTTTTGCGATTAATCTTCGGGCAAGCTCAACCCCTGTTACGCCTGCGCCAATAATAATGACAGTCATTTGTAATGATACTAACACAAAAGCATCGGCATGGACAGGGGCTTGGAAGCCATGGAAAACGTTCCCATTGATAATTCTTAATGAAGATTATCAATGGGAATTCCTATTTGGGCATTTCTAAAAACTCAGGTATAGTTTTTATCCTACTCGTCTCTTTCTTGCTAGTGCGTAGGCACGGTTAGGGAGAAGGTTCTGTCGTGGTCAGTTTACCGTCCGAGCCGACATACCAATTTTGACTGGGAGAGCCCCCCGGCGTTACCGTGAACTTTTTATAGTTTTCGTCAACGGTAATATCGCTGTGAAGGACTTTGGTTGAAGCGTTGTACTTTGTATCCGGTACCGTAATGCGTCCGACAGGTCTTGCACCGGTCAATTTGCCGGAAAGCTTAATATAAACATCGTCATAATCATTTTTCAAAAATATATCATTTTTCCCCTTTATATTATCGTCGGAAGGAACAATGCGAGTACTTCTTTGCATTGTAAATTCTCCCGCTCCATCCGCGCCTTTATATACGTACATACCGCCGCCTGCGACCGATGCCTCACAGCCGTTCACATTACTATCGATAAGCGTACACGCTCCGCGCCGGACATAAATGCCCCCGCCGAGACCTCCAGAGTCGGGCGCTTTACAACCGCTGATATGCACATGGGTAAGTGTTATCGTTCCGTTGTTTGCGATGCCTCCGCCGACACCGGTTGATCCGCGAGCCTCATTGTCTGCAATACGAACCGGTTTCTCCTGCGTACCTGTTATGGTAACCGTACCGCTATCAGCTGGGCTACTGGTACCGTAGATATGTAAGCCGCCGCCGCCGTTCACAGTTGATGCCCCTTGAGTCACTCTATTATGCCGGATAGTAACACCTTCTTTAATTGTGCATACGCCTTTTTCTCCCACGGAGATACCGCCGCCTGAAGTTTTTGCCGTATTGCCTTTTGCTTTACTGGGATCCGTTCCGTTATAGTCCTGTTCGCCGCCGATAGTACAGCCTGGCTCTATAATAAGCTTTGCGCTACGTACCGCGATGCCGCCACCGTTTTCGGCGCTATTCTTCGAAATACGCGCGCCGTCTGTTAAAGTCAGCGTACCGTTTACAGAACCGCTTGTATTTGTTTTTATGTAAGCACCGCCGCCGCTGAAAATGCCTGCATTATTGTCTTCAACACTGCCGCCCTTGACGGTATACTCTGAGTTATCGTTATAACCTCCGCCAAAATATATCCCCGCACCGCCGTTGTTAGTATTAGGAGCCATACTTGTAAGGCTATTACTTTCTACGGTAATGTTATCCAAAACTCCCGTTATATGTGATGTTACATTAGAAGGGTTGAATGCAATACCGCCGCCTCGCAAACCTGCCGTATTACGCGAAATAATTGTCTCAGTTATAACAGCTTTCGTGTTGACACCGCCCGATGCAGCTACACATATTCCACCGCCTTCTATATCTGCCTCGCAGTCCATAATAACGCAGCCCTTTATCGTTAGCTCTTTAATATTCTTACAGAAGATACCGCCGCCCATACCATTGTCGCCTCCCCCCGCAGCCTTGCCGTTTTGAAGAGTGATGTTTTCGAGCGTAAGCTTTGTACCGGAACCCGTTACATTAAAGATACGGTGTGCATTTGCACCGAGTTCTCCCTTATTTGCGTCGAGAATATCGTAGGCACGGCCTTTATTACCGCGTATGGTGATGCTCTTGGTTACAGAAATCTCGCCATAGTTACCGGAAAGAGTACTAGCTGTAATTTCACCATCTACAACAATCGTATCACCTACCTCTGCCTCAGTTATTGCATCTTTGAGATGCTTCCAAGCACCGGAACCGCCTCCTGCTATCGCCGTTCCTTTTTTCAATACAAGCTCCTTATCATCGTCGTTCGAAATTAATACCCAGTCCTCCGCCTGTGAGCCCGCCTCTGTTAAATGGAAATAATAATTATATGCAGCAGCATACCCATTAGGTAGCTTTACCAAGGTTGTATTCTTTTGAGCACCATAGTTCTGCGGCTCAATATTGATATAGGAACCTATCGCCAAGTCTTTTGCCGTTACAAAAGCGCTTTGAGAAGCGGAGCGAGCTCCTAGACACAAAGTATTTGACCCTGTCGTATTGTCTCCAATCTGTGTCCTACCTGTTATAGTAAGTGCAGCGCTACCGGAAGAGGGCTTACTCAGGTATATTCCAGGACCTCTATTGATGATTCCCGTACCAATTGTATTTTTTTGCACTGCAACTCCGTTGAGTGTACAGCTACCTTGGTCTAGGAATATTCCCCCACCCATGCTTGCGTGGTTTCCGCTTCCTGCAGTAATACTTCCAACCATTCCGCCATTTATTGTTAAGATGCCTTTATTGTCGATACCGCCGCCGCTATTTGCTGCGATGCACTCCTGCACGATACAATCTGTCATTGTCAAGGTTCCGCCGCTTTCTATCAGCATTGCGCCGCCGCGGCCTTGGTTGCCTGTACCTGCCGCTTTACCGTTTTTGAGGGTAAGTTTTTCAAGTATCAGTTCACCGCCATTTTTGATAGTGAAAATACGATGGGCACTCGTACTGAGCTCATCTTTATTTGCATCGAGCATATCGATAGTTGCATCATTGCCTTTTATCGTAACCTTCTTGGTTATTTCGATTGCACCGTTGTTGCCGTCAGCATTGGTTGCTTTAATTGTACCGTTTATAGAGATAACATCTCCATCTTCAACCGCTGCAACGGCAGCTTTAAGCTGTTTCCAAGCGTTCTGTCCCGCGCTTATTTCCAGTGTGTTATTGCGTTTTGTTTTATAGTATACGACTACATCCGAACTCTTATCATAGCCCTCTTTTTCCGCCCATACCGTAAGCTTATACACAGCATCCGGAACAGCAGGTAATTCTATCGTTTGAGGTGTTTGTCCGGAGCTTTTGCTTACAACCGAACTGTTGCGTTCCAATTTATATTCTACCGTAGCTCCGGTTGTAGCTGTTGACGCTTGCAGTACTACTTTTTGTACACGCGGGTCATAGACTATTTCATGCGGATCGGTTTCACTTCCGCTCTTCGTTGTTGTTGTCCAATTGCCGGTCTGAACGGCTATAAGTACCGGACTAACTTTATTGGTACTGGTAGAAGCGACAAGTTCATCTTCGGAAAACAGTCCGGCTTCATCTTGCAGCCGAAACCGGTACTGCTTTACCGCGCCGCGAACCTCGACATCCGTTTTTATTCTGATAATCCATTTTTCAGTTGAAGGCGGCAATGTATCGGGCGTTACACCAGACTCAACATCTGTAAGCGCTAATTGAGCCGTTGCGCCGGCTTCTAACAAGCGCCCGCCTGCGCCGCTGATGTCGAACCCGCTTTTATCTTCTTTTACCGTTAGCGGTACTTGCACGTATGAACCGTCTCCTTCAGCAATAGAAACCTGTGCAATATCCTTATGCAGAAGTGCCGAGCCGTTTATCTCCGTATCCATACCCTGTGCTTGAAGGAACAACACATAGTAATGCTGGCCGCTTCCATCAGGGACAGCAGTCTTGCCGATTGCCCGATAGGTAAGATTGGGCGGCGGGGTATTTGCTTTTACATTGATCTTAAATGTTTCTGAAAATTTTCTGCCGTCTTTGGCATACAGCGTAATCGTCGGCCCGATATTCTTTTTGCCGTATTCATGTTTTTGTAAAAATTCCTTTTTATATGTGAGCGTTAATTGACTGTATGAATCCTGTGTCAGTTCATAATCATCGGGTTGTTTTGGGCTGCTTGTCGTTGTGCCGGCAACGTCTGTGGGAAAAACGATAATATCGGTAGGGGCGCCTGCATCTCCGGGCAGCTGAAAGGTGAAGTTTTTGGGATTACGAACGGTAAATGTTACCGTTACATCGCTTGATGAAGGAATACTCTGTATTGTGTCTGTATCGGTTTGTACGGTGATTGCAGGATCAAAGCCAGACCGGACAATTGCAGCCTCTGTTGCCCAATAACTTAAATAGGTGTCAATATCGGCTTGATAATTTTCACATCCGGCACATAAAACGATGGCTGCCAAAAAAATAAGAAGTTTACGCATAGGAGAAGCCTCCTTCTTTTCATATTAAGTTCAGTAGGTATTGTATCCACAGTTCCTGTTTTACAAGTTCCGGTGAGATTTACTAATGCGGTGCTTACACTGCTCTATCCGCCTCAGCCGGATACTATCATAATACCGATTAAAGGTAAATTGTATGGATTCATTGCTTATTAACGTCGATTTTAACATTGATTTTTTTCTTGACCATTTGCGATTCCGTTAGTATTTTCTATCTGTCAAATAAGGAATAAAACGGCAATTCGGCCGACAGGCAGATAAAGCGCCGGATAATTTGAGGAAGGGAATGACAAAAAAACATGAAAAAAAGCATGCGCAGGAGTGCGAAGCCCAACCGGTAGAGCAGAACGGTATGAACACGGACTCCGAAGCCGGTAAAAAAGCTGCCGGTGCGAATCCGCACGGTAACAGCACGGAAAATGCCGGACAGTATGCGGCGCCGGAACAGCAAACCGGCAATCGGGAGCATGGAAAAGAGGCTGCCGGACGAACCGCTCCGGATACGGAAGCGTCAAAGGAAGCAAAGCCGGAGCCGTCCGATGCCGACAAGCTCGCATCTCTGGAAGCAAAATGCAGGGAATTGCAGGATCAATATCTGCGCAAAGCGGCGGATTTCGATAACTACCGTAAGCGCATGATAAAGGAAAAACAGGAGGCAATCGACTACGCAAACACGAATTTGATTTCCGACCTCTTGCTGATATTGGATGACTTTGACCGCGCTATCGAGGCCGGTAAAAAGGCAGGGGAAGAAAGCGCCGCTGCTTTTATGCAGGGTGTTATGATGATCCGGAGCGGCTTATCCTCGCTGCTGGAATCAAAGTACGGGCTGCAGTATTACGAAGCGCAGGGGAAGCCCTTTAACCCCGACATTCACGAAGCCGTTGCGACAAATCCCTCGGCGGAGGTTACGGAACCGACCGTCGGCGCGGAATTGCAAAAGGGCTATAAATTGAAGGAACGGATTCTCCGTCCGGCAAAGGTAATGGTATTGATGCCTGCACCGGCAGAGAAAAAATAACAGGCTTCCGAGTACGCTCAAATGCGCTTTTCGGAGCCGTCTATAAGACTATAAGATAGTATCCCGCACGGGATATATAAGAAGGAGTTTTTATTATGGGAAAAATTATCGGAATTGACTTAGGAACAACCAACTCTTGTGTTGCAATTATGGAAGGCGGAGAACCCGTCGTTATCCCAAATGCCGAAGGAGGACGCACCACACCCTCTATCGTCGCATTCAAAAAAGACGAACGGATTGTCGGTCAGCCTGCTAAAAACCAGATGATTACCAATCCCGAAGGTACCATCTATTCGGTAAAGCGCTTTATCGGCCATCGGTACAGTGAATTAACCGACGAATTAAAGCGTGTTCCATATAAAATCGTACCGCAGGGAGATGATGTCCGTATCGAAGTGGACGGCAAAAAATATTCCACGCAGGAAATTTCAGCGTTTATCCTGCAGAAGATGAAGAAAACGGCAGAAGACTACTTAGGCGAACCGGTAACCGAAGCGGTTATCACGGTACCTGCGTACTTTAACGACGCACAGCGCCAGGCTACAAAGGATGCCGGTAAAATCGCAGGGTTGGATGTAAAGCGTATTATCAACGAACCGACGGCAGCTTCACTTGCATTCGGCTTTAACAAGGATTCAAAGAAAGAGAAGGTTATTGCGGTATACGACCTTGGCGGCGGTACCTTCGATATTTCGATTTTGGAATTGGGCGACGGTGTATTCGAGGTTAAATCGACCAACGGCGACACCCACTTGGGCGGCGACGACTTTGATAACCGCATTGTCGAATGGCTCGAAAAAGAGTTCAAGGCAGAACAGGGCATCGATCTTTCAAAGGATCGTATGGCATTGCAGCGGCTCCGCGAAGCGGCGGAAAAAGCAAAGATAGAGCTTTCCAGCCGTGCGGAAACGGAAATCAACCTTCCGTTCATCACCGCCGATGCGAACGGCCCCAAGCACTTGCAGAAAACACTGACCCGCGCAAAGTTCGAGCAGATGACCGATGACCTGTTTGAACGCACCAAAGAACCGTGCCGCAAAGCCTTAAAGGATGCAGGCCTTGAAGCAAGCCAGATTGACGAAATCCTGCTGGTCGGCGGTTCCACCCGTATGCCGAAGGTTGCTCAGATTATCAAAGAGATTTTCGGCAAGGAAGGTTCAAAAGGTGTAAACCCCGATGAAGCGGTTGCGGTCGGCGCTGCTATCCAGGGCGGTATCTTGGGCGGCGATGTCAAAGACGTGCTGCTCTTGGACGTTACCCCGCTTTCGCTCGGTATCGAAACGATGGGCGGCGTATTCACTCCGTTGATTAACCGCAACACCACCATTCCTACCCGCAAGAGTCAGGTGTTCTCGACTGCGGCTGACGGACAGACCGCGGTTTCCATCCATGTGTTGCAGGGTGAGCGCGGTATGGCAAGCCAGAACCGGACGCTCGGCAACTTCGACTTGGTCGGTATTCCTCCGGCTCCCCGCGGTGTTCCGCAGATTGAAGTTACCTTTGACATCGACGCGAACGGTATCGTGCACGTTTCCGCAAAAGACCTTGGAACCGGTAAAGAGCAGCACATCCGCATCGAAAGCTCCAGCGGCTTGAGCGAAAGCGAAATCGACCGCATGGTGAAGGAAGCGGAAGCCAACGCCGAAAACGACAAGAAAGAGCGCGAAAAGGTTGAGGTACGCAACGAGGCCGACTCGATGATCTACCAGACTGAAAAGACTTTGAAGGAAATGGGCGATAAGGTGAACGCCGCCGACAAGCAGCGCATCGAAGAAGCTGTTGCCGCTTTAAAGAAGGCGATTGAAGGCGGAGATACTGCCGACATCAAGTCCAAGACCGAAGCACTCCAGCAGGCTGCGTACAAGATTGCAGAAGAAATGTACAAGCAGCAGGGCGCCGGTGCAGCGGGAGCTGCCGGAGCAGGTGCAGCAGGCGGCGCTGCCGAAAGCGGCCCCACCAAGGGAACCGCCGACGACGTTGACTACGAAGTCGTAAAAGACGAAGATAAATAACCCCACGGTTTTTCTTCTATGCGAAATTTTCTTGAATTTTTCTTGAAAATTTCGCATATTTTTTTTACAATAAGGGTAAGCGTAACAAATAAATAGAAACAAAGCGCAGACGGAGAGACTATTGTTGTTAAGAATAGACTTTCCGTTAGCCTTTTAGAAATAGGCGAGGCAGATGCCAGCATATTTTTTTAAGATAAGGGTAAATGCAGCAAACAGATAAAAATAAATCGCAGAATCTATGGGCTGTGAGACCATTTGAGCCGCGAAGCGGCGAAATTCTGGTTGAACAGCCCATAGATTCTGCGGGATATACTAAAAAATCGTTTGCTGCGTTTACCCTAGACGGAGCTTATTTTGGCACAACGAGATTATTATGAGGTATTGGGCGTAGCAAAGACCGCTACCGCCGATGAAATAAAAAAAGCCTACCGTAAATTGGCAATTCAATATCACCCCGATAAAAACCCCGGAAATAAAGAAGCGGAAGAAAAATTTAAAGAGGCGACTGAAGCCTACGAAGTGCTTATTGACGACAAAAAACGCAGCGTCTATGACCAATACGGTTTTGACGGTGTTAAAAATATGGGCGGCGGTTTTGATCCGTCTGCATTCCAAGGTTTTGAAGACATCTTCGGCGGCGGAGGCGGGCTTTCCGACTTGTTCGAAAGCTTATTCGGCGGAGGCGGGTTCGGAGGATTCGGCGGGTTCGGTTCATCGAGCCGCGGTTCTTCACGGAGCAGCGGCCCCGCACGGGGTGCAAACCTCCGGTATGACTTGCAGATCGATTTTACCGATGCCGTATACGGCAAGAAGATTGAAATACAGTATTCACGTGATGAGCATTGTACGGAGTGCAAAGGATCGGGAAGCGCCGGCGGGGGCGGCAGAAAGATGTGCCCCGACTGTAAGGGTACCGGACAGGTACGGCAGAACACCGGCTTTTTCTCCATTGCGAGCACCTGCCGGCGATGCGGCGGCTCGGGAACTATTATCGAAAACCCGTGTAAAAAATGCGGCGGCTCCGGCTTAGAGCGGAAAAAGCAAAAAATTATCATCACGATTCCCGCCGGTGTCGAAGAAGGAAAGCGTATCACCATTCCCAAACAAGGAAACGCAGGTTCAGGCGGTGGCGATTACGGCGACCTCTACGTATTCATCTTTATTAAGCCTCATCACTTATTTGAACGGCACGGGAACGACCTGTACTGTGTAATTCCCATCTCGATGACGCAAGCCGCGCTCGGAGGAGAGATATCCGTAAAATCGCTGAACGATAAGCGCCTGACGGTAAAAATTCCCGCCGGTACGCAGCACGGCGATGCGCTCAAGGTGCGCGGAGAAGGTGTCCCCGCTGCAAGCGGCAGAACCGGCGACCTCTACCTCAAGGTCATCATAAAAATACCGACGAGGATATCTTCCGGCGGTAAGAAACTGCTCAGCGAATTTTCTGCAATGGAAGGGGAAAATACGGCGCCGGAGATGGTGCCGCTGTCTAAGTTGTAATCACTGGAGCGACTTAAATGAAAAAAAATTCCATAGTAATAAGCATTTTGTTTTTTTGTGCTGTGCGGCAGCGTTGAATGCGGAAGAGGCGGCCGATGACTTCGGCTTTGACAGCGAGATGGAATCGGGCAGTGCTTTTTCGATTGATATCGGCGGAAAGCTTTCCCTCGGCGGCTCGTTTTATTTTAATGATTTTAAGACTTTTAAGGATGTGCAGCCCGGTTCGCTGGTTGAGGGAAAGCTGCACGTTCACGCAACCGCGCCGATGACGGAAGCCTATTTCGGCGTTAAGCTTAACGGTAAAACCCTCGCTCCCTTGCTCGGCAAAGAGCAGGACGTTTTTCCCAAAAGCCCCCAGATTGCTCCGTGGATTGACGAAGCATATCTCAAAATGCTCTTTGGTTCGGTAGTTATTACCGGCGGCATCCAAAAGATGAACTGGGGGCGGGCGGAAGATTTGAGCGTGCTTGATATCGTCAATCCTCGCGACAAAACCGACCTTACGCTGATGTATGCCCCGCAGGAGATGAAAATTGCCCGCCCGCTCATATCCGCAGTCGTGTACCTTCCGTATGATCTCAAACTGGAAGGCGTATATTTGCCGGTATTTGAAGGGAACCGCATTGTTACCGGAAAAACCGACCGCTGGTATTCGCAGCAGTTTGACCGGATTGTGCAAACCGACCCGTCGTTTTTTACCCGTGCGGTTAGCACAGTTAAAACCAATACCCTCGTATATTCGCAGGGCGGCGGGCGGCTTACGGCTGCCGTAGGAGGCAAGCACGACTTCGGTATTCAGTATTTTTACGGTCGGCTGCCGGAGCTTGCGTTTGAAACCCTTACCCCTACAACCTTTGCCGGTCTCTATAATCCCTATCACCACATCGGTATCGACTACGGTGTCGGACTCGGCCCCGTATCGCTCAGTGCGGAATTTGCCGCAAATATCACCTCGGATTTATCAGGCAATAATCCTTCCATATATAACCCGTCGCTTGCGTGGAACATCGGAGCGGTCTATTCCGCACCCCTCGGCTTTACCGTGAGTTTGACCGCAACGGAAAATATTCGGCTTCATCATAACAGAAGCGTTGCTCAAATCAACGATGTGGAATACGGCAAAAAAGCAACGGATACTAAGCTCGCATTTTCCGTATCGCAAACGCTCTTGCGTAATTCCTTGGAATGGAAGCTCGGCGCCATTGTCGGGCTTGAGGACGCAGACTTTTGCATTATGCCCGGTATCCACTGGCAGCTCGCAACCTTGCTTATCGACTGTAATGTCGGTATCTTCGGCGGTAAAAAGACCGGAAACTTCGGACAATTTTCCCGCAATAGCTTTATCAGGCTCACCCTCGCGTATGAGTTTTAAAACAGGTTGCCTTGAAATGTGATAACCGAGGATACGTATGACATATACCCAATGGTATGATTCTCCGCTGGGGAACATTTTACTGGCAGCAGACAACGCAGGTTTGACCGGCGTGTGGTTCAACGGCGAAAAGTTTTTTGCTCAGTATCTTGAAGAACAGCATGAAGAAAAAGAAACCCCGTTTTTACAGCAAACAAAGCGATGGCTTGATGTCTATTTTTCCGGAAAAGAACCTGATTTTACCGTGCCGTTCCATTTTAACGGAACGGATTTCCAAAATGCAGTGTGGAATATCCTCTGTACTATTCCATACGGGCATACAACTACCTACGGTGAAATAGCCAAGCAAATTGCCCGTCAACGAGGTCTATCCCGTATGTCCGCACAGGCGGTGGGCGGTGCAGTCGGTCATAATGGCATTTCCATTATCGTACCCTGTCATCGTGTTATCGGAGCGAACGGTAACTTAACCGGCTATGCAGGCGGCCTTGATAAAAAAATAGCATTACTGACGCTGGAGAAAATTCTTTAAGATGCAGGCAAATACAGTGTGGGTATGATAGATATATTAAAATTTGCGAAAGACTTGGAATCGGCACCGCAGCAGATGATACACAAAGCGGGCGGCTTCAATGGAGAAAACGGCTTCACGGTGATTCTCGATAACAGCAATACGGAGCAGGCTCAGTATCGGGACGCGCCGCTTTTCTATGGTCAGACACTCGCGATAAAACCACCGAATGATAATACAACAGCACAACAAACCACATCATTCGGTAATAATCCCAAGCCAACGCAAAAAACAGCACCGGATAGAGCTTCAAACAGCGCAACACCAAAAGCGAAAAAGTATGTTCCGGAGCAAATTCGCAGAATGAAGAATCTCTATCAATATGGGAATGGTTCTTTTAAGCAGATATGCAAAAATTTCTATGTGCAGGGAAAATTCATGGAGGACTATGAAGATAATGTTCCTTGGAAAGGAGAAATCAGCACTTATTATTGGTCGACCTATCATAATTTATCTTTAGCTCAGCTGCGTGGGTATTTTACATGGCGGACTGAATTGCGGAAGGGAAACTATCGGAAGCACTGCGAAACGTTTGTATCGATGTATCTGTATGAGCTGCTCAATGGGATAGGAACGAAATCGGTGGAAGACAGTCTTAGGAAAATGGAAGAATTTGAAACAGGGTATATCGATTCAGGATTTGGCGACAAATATCTGCGAGATATGCTTCATCGCTGGATGCTGGAATTCGCTGTATTGAAGGGACTTGCCCCGGATATTACCCGTAAATATGCGGACAGCGACATGCTGGAAAAAGACGCCGCAGTTGAAATTCTTCACTATCCGGAAAAATTCAATGCTCAGGAAGTGTTTAATGCGCTCTGTGTGTTCGGTGGGAAGAAGACTGCCGAATCGAAGCTGATACAAGAGCGCGGGATGGAAGCTATCACCCTCTTTGCAGCCGTATGGCGGCTTGCTTCCGTTCAATATCAAGAAGATGGAAAACAACTTTTTCAACTTTGTTTTGGGTGCCGAAGAGCACAGGACTGGCACCCTCTTGAGTACACACTTTACTATGATAATAGTAAGAAAAGAAAATCCGTCGCATATGAGCTGAATCCTTCTCGATCATATCTCTTTAAAGAGGGAGCATGGTATGTGATAACGTATCAAAGCTACTATTTTAATAGAAAGATAATTGCTGACTTTTTACATGAAATAGACCGGAGACTGCGCTTATACCTGAAAACAGGCCATCCGCTAAAAGAGCGAAAAGAAGCGGCGTGGGCGGCACCTTATATAGAAGCGGTTATTGAGGCGGATCGGAAAGCAAAAATCGAAGCGGCGCGTCCTAAGGTCTCGATTAACTTTTCAGGCCTGGATAAAATCAGAAAGGATGCGCTTGAAACTCAAGACAACCTGTTAACCGAGGAAGAAACACAGTGTACGCCGGAGGCTGCATCAAAACCATCCGAAGTGTCCGTTCCATTCGATGGTTTGTTAGACGGTATGCAAATGCAGGTGTTGCAAATGCTGCTCCGCGGAGAGCCGGTGCAGGAATTGATTGCAGCACAGCATGGAATGCCGAGCGTTATCGCCGATGCTATCAACGAGGCTCTGTTCGATTATATCGGAGACACTGCGGTGGAATGTGACGGAGAAACGATTACCCTTGTGGAAGATTATCGTGATGATATTATCGGAATATTTGGAGAAGATATAGCATGAACGAAGCTGAAAGAAAAGTTCCTAAGCGGATTGCGCAGACAGTATTGCAGTCTTTAAAAGGCGGTGTTGTTCCGAGAATTGGACTGCCTTATATCACCGTCGGAAGAAAAAATGAAATCCAAGCCTTGCTGCATGATGTTGATATTATCTCCGAAGGCGGCGCTTCGTTCCGCTTTATTGTCGGGCGGTATGGCGCGGGGAAGAGTTTTTTACTGCAAGCTATCCGAAATTATGTGATGGATCGCGGGTTCATTGTTGCGGATGCAGACCTGTCTCCGGAACGGAGGCTGCAAGGAACGCGGGGACAGGGGCTTGCAACTTATCGCGAGCTGATCGGGAATCTTTCCACAAAGACAAAACCGGAGGGCGGTGCACTCACGCTGATATTGGAGCGGTGGATCAGCAGCGTGCAAAGTGAAGCCTTGCAAGAAAGCGGGCTTCAACCCGGAGACCCGGCACTGACTGAGCGTGTCGATCAAAAGATTTACGCGGTAACCGCTTCGGTGAGCGAGCTGGTACACGGTTTTGAGTTTGCTCAATTACTTTCAGCCTATTATCATGCGTACCTCAAGAGCGATGATGAAACGAAAGCAAAAGTAGTGCGGTGGTTCCGGGGCGAATATGCCCTCAAGCGTGAAGCAAAGGAAGAACTCGGTGTCAATATCATTATTACGGATGATGACTGGTACGAGTATCTCAAGCTCTTTGCAACATTTTTCCGGCTGGCGGGCTATTCCGGCATGATGATTATGATCGACGAACTCGTCAATATTTATAAAGTTCCCAACTCCATCACGCGCCAGTACAATTACGAAAAACTCCTCACCATGTACAACGACACCTTACAGGGAAAGGCAAAATACCTCGGTATTATCATGGGGGCAACACCGCAGGCGATAGAGGATAAGCGGCGCGGTGTGTACAGCTACGAGGCGCTCCGCTCCCGTCTTGCAGAGGGGAAGTTTTCTAAACCCGGTGCACGGGACTTACTTGCGCCGGTAATCCGGCTTGACCCGATTACTGCGGAAGAAATGCTGATCCTCTGTGAAAAGCTCGCTGCGATGCACGCCGGTCTCTACGGCTATGAGCAGAAAATCACCACGGACGACTTGGCAGCATTTATCAGAATTGAATATGAGCGGATCGGTGCCGATGTGCATATCACCCCGCGCGAAGTAATCCGGGATTTTATCGAGTTGCTGGATATTTTGTACCAAAATCCGGAAATGAGCATTATCGAGTTACTAAACTCCGATACATTTTCGTACGCAAAGTCTGATGCGGTATCGGACACTACCGATGAAAACTATGCCGAGTTTACGATTTAAGGTGAGTGCGTAGAAGAGCGATGGACATTTTTAATCAATACGCCCCTTTTATACAGGATTATATTTACCGCTCCGGCTGGCAGGCGCTTCGCGCGGTGCAGAATGCGGCGGGCGACGCTCTTTTCAATACCGATAACAATGTGCTGCTGACGGCATCCACAGCCTCCGGCAAAACCGAAGCGGCGTTTTTTCCAATCTTGAGCCTCTTATACGAAGAGCCTGCTACCTCGGTGGGAGTGTTGTACATCGCTCCGCTCAAGGCGCTCATCAATGATCAGTTCGGGAGGTTGAACGAACTTTGCGAGGAAGCAGGAATCGCCGTAACGCGATGGCATGGTGATGCGCCGCAGAGTCAAAAGCGGAAGCTGCTCCGTAAACCGGCGGGGATTTTGCAGATCACCCCGGAATCCCTTGAAGCGCTGATGATCACCAAGCAGAGCGAAATACCCTCTTTGTTCCATGACCTACGCTTTATCGTCATTGATGAAGTCCACTCCCTGCTGCGTGTCGACCGCGGCGGGCAAACCTTTTGCCTGATCGAGCGGCTCTGCCGGACTGCGGGCTGCAATCCCCGGCGGGTTGGGCTTTCCGCCACACTCGGTAACCCTGAAGAAGCGGGAGCCTTTCTTGCTGCAGGCAGCGGGAGAGAAACAGTTATCCCCAAATGCGGCGGCGGCAAAGAAGTGTGGCGGCTTTCGATGGAACACTTCTTCAATACGGAGCCGCAAGCTGACGAAGGCAGGCCTATTACCATCGAAGCGCTTACGGTAGAACCCGCCGCAGACACTGCACCCAAGGCAGCCGATCCGGGGATGGGTTATATCTTTGAGCATACCCGCGGTAAAAAATGCCTCGTGTTTACCAATTCCCGCGAGGAGTGCGAATCCGTATGCCAGCACCTCCGGCAATACTGTGAAGTCAACCACGAACCCGACCGCTTTTTAATTCACCACGGCAACCTTTCCGCTTCGTACCGCGAAAGTGCGGAAGAAGAAATGAAGGATGACGACTCGCTCATCAGTGTGTGCGCTACCGCTACACTGGAGCTGGGGATTGATATCGGAAGGCTGGAGCGGGCATTCCAGATTGACGCCCCCTTTACCGTTTCCGGTTTTTTACAGCGTATGGGTCGTACCGGACGGCGCGGCACTCCTTCGGAAATGTGGTTTGTTATGCGGGAAGATCATCCCGAAGCGCGGGCAATGCTGCCGGAGATGATTCCGTGGTATCTCATTCAAGGGATTGCACTTATTCAGCTTTATATCGAAGAGCGCTTTGTGGAACCGCCGCGCACGGAAAAGCTGCCCTTCTCCCTGCTCTATCACCAGACCATGAGTACGCTTGCCTCCTCAGGTGAGATGACACCGGCGGAGCTTGCCTCCAGAGTACTGACCCTGTCGGTATTCCGCCGCATCAGTCAGGAGGACTTCCGCACCTTGCTCCGGCACCTTATCACTATTGATCATATCAACCGCACGGAAAACGGCGGGCTGATTGTCGGGATTACCGGGGAGCGGGTTGTCAACAATTATAAGTTTTACGCAGTGTTCCAAGAAAATATCGAATACACGGTGCGTTCCGGTTCCGAAGAGCTGGGAACAATCGTCAAGCCGCCGCCTGCGGGCGAGAAGATAGCCATTGCAGGCAGAGTGTGGGCAGTGGACGAGGTGGATCACCAGCGGCGCGAGGTATACTGTACGCTGGTAAAGGGGAATATCCCTGCGTATTTCGGTGATGTGGCAGGCGATATACATACCCGTATCTTGGAACGGATGCATACTGTCCTTGCCGAACGGAAAAGCTACCCGTACCTGATGCGCCATGCCGTGTGCCGATTGCAGGAAGCGCGGAATACGTTCAGCAAGGCAGGGATGGACACTCACCCGCTCATTTCCCTCGGAGGCTCTATGTGGGCGCTCTTTCCTCAGCTGGGCAGCTATGCCTTTCTCGCGTTGGAACGTTTTCTCAAACTCCGCTGCGGTGCACGGCTTGGGCTCAAAGGCTTGAGTCCGTCCAGACCGTACTACCTACAGTTTACCATGCAGGTAAGCGCACAAGAATTCTATCGCATTATTGCCGAAGAAGCCGCACAAAACTTTGACCCGCTCGAGCTTGTCTACGAAAGGGAAGTTCCCATCTTTGACAAATACGACGAGTATGTTCCCTCTGAGCTGGTACGCAGAGGATTTGCCTTAGGTGTACTGGATATCGCCGGCATGAAGCAGCGGGTGCTGGGATGGAAGGAAAACTTCCGTTTCTGAACAGGTTACCTTGAAGTGCGATGTTCTAAATCGTGCTATTTGTGCGATTTAGAACTCGTCTACCTGTTCCGCAACGCAGTTGCCGAACAGGTCTAATATGTCTATACTTCTAAGCAAAAACAATATCGGATACTCTTATGAATAACATTACAAGACAAATTTTTCGTGCAGTATATGAAGGGAAGTGGCTCTATGTTGAGTACTGTAATAAAAAAAGTGAGCAAGTTTCTCGATTCTGGATAGGAATAAAAGACATTCTCAAAAATAAGGACGGAACATTGTACACTTTACAATGCAGTGGCCTCCATCTTCATACGTATACACTTGCAGATAATATGTTGCTTTCTGTAGAACGTATACTATCGGCAAGTATTGTAAATGGTACATATATGCCGATAAATCAACATCTTGTTGACGATATTGATTGTAATCCTGCAAAGTATGAATTACTATTTGATGGCTCTGCAAACTTCAAAATTCTCAATTACCTTGCGGATTGCAATAAATTTGAAAGTATTCCGTCATTAAACAATGATTTTTGCCTCATAGAAAATTTAGATGACAATGTCCTCCGCAGTAATTCACAAGAATATCGCTTATCTGATACGCAGTATCGAGAAATTGTTGATGCGTTTAATAAAAAACTGAATATAAAGCAGAAAAAACATCAAATGGAGGGACAGCTGTGTCTAAATAAACTAAGCCTTTATACCCGGAAAGGGCTATATGTACTTGCGTATCGTGAAATATTTTTAAATGTCGAGAAACATACATTAGAAATATCAAACGAAATTTCTTTTAATAAAGAATTCTATATGAATGCCGATTCGGACGACGGTAAGATTGAAAGTATTCGTCGCTTTCTTGAACCATGTGAATTATATCTACTCAAAGATTTTGATAAAAACTTGCAAAAAATTGAAAACATTATTCAGGAAAAAATTTCAAAAGAAAAAATAGATGATCGTCCGTATTTTTTATATTTACAACGAAATGTCAAAGTCAATCTTGAAAAAGAATATGAATCGATTCTGACTATGTATGAAACCGGTAAGGTCTCCATTCCAATACGTGCATTCTTCGGAGAACTGCATAGTATTGAAAAAAATGAAAATGATATACCTATAACATTACTGAATAAAAAAATAAATCTTGATCAGCTGCTTTCCATACACAATGCAATGCATAGTCCTGTATCATATACGCAAGGACCGCCCGGAACGGGCAAAACCAATACAATAATAAACACTATTATCACCGCATTCTTTAACAATAAAACGGTTCTATTTTCTTCGTATAACAACCATCCAATCGATACTGTGTTTCAGACTTTAAGTTCACTGCAATATAAAAGACACTCCGGAAGTATCGATACTATACCATTTCCTGTTCTCCGCCTTGGCAGTAATGAGAAAGTCAAAGAAGCATTAAACTATATAGAAACGCTGTATCAAAAATGTTCAAACATTACAATATATAGTACAACACTTGAACGAAATAAATACGATACGATAGAGCGAACAAAAAAACTATCGACATTGTTAAAAAATCATCAAGAAACGGTAGAACTTGCCGAACGAAAAGATACACTTGAAGCAATGCTTGAAAAAAACACAAGTATGGAAATGCGGCTTGTTTTGGAAGGACAGCAGCTTAATGCAATCAGAAAGAAACTTAATGAAATCCCCAAGGTTTCCGATCAGGATGCTCTTAATCTTTTGGAAAATGATGAAAATGAATTTCTAAAATATCTTTATTATATATCAGCAAGATATATCCAACAGCTCTCAGAACCGGAGTATGATGATCTTCGTCTTATTTTAAAACTTGAAAAAGAGGAAGAGCGCATTACGGCTTTTAATAAATATACATCCGTCGATGATAATATTTGCAAACTGCAAAAGATTTTTCCGATTATTGCAACTACTTGTATTTCGGCGCATAAAATCGGCAGTGGCAAACTTTGTTTTGATTGTACTATAATTGATGAAGCCAGTCAGTGTAATACAGCTCTATCGCTTATCCCGATTATACGCGGTAAAACGCTTATGCTGGTTGGTGATCCGCAGCAGCTTAATCCGGTAATTACCTTGGATGAGAACATCAACAAAGCATTAAGAACAAAATACAGTATTCCTGACGATTACGATTATATTACAAATTCAATCTATAAAACTTTTTTAGCAAACGATTCAATCAGTGAAGAAATCTTACTTCATAATCATTATCGTTGTAATAAAAAAATCATCCAATTCAATAATGAAAAATATTATAACAACCGGTTAAATATAGTATCAGAGTCTACGGTTTCGGAACCATTGGTATTTTATAACGTTGATAGTACAAGAACTAATTTTAAAAATACTTCCGAACAAGAAGCGGAAGCGATTGTACATTATATAAAAAATAATCCTGATAAAAGTATCGGGATTATTACTCCGTTTAGAAGTCAAAAGGAACAGATAGAATTTTCAATAAAGGAAGCTGGTATCAATCCCAAAAAATACAGTTGCGGAACGGTTCATGCATTCCAAGGCGACGAAAAGGATGTTATTCTATTCTCACTCGCATTGACCGATACCACTAATAATAAAACTTACGAGTGGTTAAAAAATAATGGTGAGCTTATCAATGTTGCAACATCCCGTGCAAAAGATCGCCTTGTGATATTTTCAAATAATACTGTTCTTAATCAGCTGCACCGGAATGCAGAGAAGACAAAATCAGACGATATCTATGAACTTGCGGAATATGTAAAAGCAAAGGGCTCATACAAGATAACAAACTGTACAAATGATTCGCGAGCACTTGGTACAAAACCGTATAAAACGGAAACAGAAGACGCTTTTTTGGAAACATTGAACCATGCACTTTCAATTATTTCTTTAAAAAATAAAAAATACTGCGTCGAAACAGAAGTACAAGCTTCGCATATTTTTAAACCGGGGACGGTTCATCGGGACTATTTTTTTCGATGCAGTTTTGATTTTGTGATTTATAAAATCGGCTATAGAAATAAGAAAGAACCAATCCTTGCGATTGAATTAAACGGACGAGAGCATTATAATAATGCGACCATAAAAGATAATGACACGAAGAAAAAAGATATTTGCAAAGAGCAAGGATTTACCCTTATTCCTGTAGAAAATTCTTATGCTCGGCGGTACAACTATATCAAAGATATATTAGCCGGATATTTTGGTCAGGCGCCCGATTCATATAAGTAGACAGATTGTTAATGGTGTATATAATTAGTCCATCGGTTGGTGCACCGAGTGAGACGGCAAGTGCGATTTTTCTTTCTGTCAGAGCTTTGCCTTTTGATCCGTATGCCCAGCCATTTATTTATAATCTCTATGCGAACATGCTGTTAAAAAAACAAGACAGCGTATAGGAGGACACAATGCAGAGCCATACAAAAAAAGAGCTGGGAGTTCATCCGTTTTTATTCCCGATGCCCGTACTCATGATAGCGACTTACGGTGAGGATGGAAAAGTTGATGTAATGAATATGGCATGGGGCAGTATCTGTGCAGAAAATATGGTTTTGATGAATCTTGATGAAAAACATAAGACTGCGGCGAATCTCAAGTACAAAAAAGCGTTCACCCTCAGTGTTGCGGATATCCCTCATATCGAGGAAGCGGATTTCTTTGGTATTGCAAGCGGAAATACGATGCCGGATAAATTTGAACGCAGCGGCTTAACGGCGGTTAAGAGCGCCAAGGTGGACGCACCGATTATCCAAGAGTTTCCCCTTACGCTTGAGTGCAAAGTAGTAGAGATAAAAAATGCAGTGTTCGGCTTTTACGTTGTCGGGGAAATCGTCGGAGTTCTTGCAGATGAGGCTGTTTTAAACGAAAAGGGCAAAGTTGAACCGTCAAAGCTCAATGCATTCATTTTTGATCAATTCCAAAACGGCTATTATGCCATCGGAGAAAAAGTCGGCCAAGCATGGAAGTCAGGCGTAGATTTGATGAAAAAATAGCCTGATGCGTTTACCTCCCTTTTGTGCGAAATTTTATCCAAAATTTCGCACATTTTTCCAGTAGACGGGTAAACGCATCAGGGAAATAGCTCCAATTCTGCAAAATATATAGGCTGGGAGACCATTTGAGCTGCGTAGCAGCGAAACTCTGGTTGAACAGCCTATATATTTTGCAGGGCTGTCACAACTGCCTGATGCGTTTGCCCATAGCGTGCGGCGTTGACGCAGTACAATCTTTGGGTTACACTCAGTCGTTATGAAAATTTGGTTGAAATATTTTATCGGTATTGTGCTGGGGGTAACCTTTGCTCTTGTCGCCGGTGCCGAAAATACGCTATTTGTACAGGCTGTAGACTTTTTATCAAAAGCAGCGATACAGTTCGGAAGGTATGCCCTCTATCCGGCAGTTTTTTTCGGATTTACGCTCAGTATCTTTGAATTACGTGAAAATAGAAGTCTGCTCAAAGTTGCGATTATTACAAGCCTCATTATCTGCGGTACCGCATTATTATTGTCCTGTATCGGATTAATATCCGTACTTATTCATACACCCGCTCGTATACCTATTTTTGTAGAAGGCATATCCGATGTGCAAGTTCTTGGTGTGAAAGAATCGCTATTACAATTACTTCCTTCCAGCTCGTTCGAAGCACTGATAAATGGAACCTATATCCTACCGCTTTGCATTTTCGGCGGATTTGCAGGAGCCGGCTGCGCCGTTGATAGAAATATTGCGAAGCCGACCATCACGCTTATCGATTCCTTGGCGCGGATTTCTTATGCGGTACTGGTCTTTTTTGTGGATATGCTGGTATTCGGTATGGTAGCCGTTTCGTCCTACTGGGTAATTAAATTTCACGAAATGCTCTTGACTGCGGTTTTTGCCGATTTTGCAATTCTGCTTATTGTCGATCTATTGATTATCGCACTTGTTATTTATCCCGCATTATTGAAAATCTTTTGCCGCGATATCAATCCGTATCGCGTTCTCTATGCAAGCCTCGCACCCATGATGGCAGCTTTTTTTTCACAGGATACCCATGTCGCGCTCAGTGTATTGCTGCGTCACTCCAACGAAAGCCTCGGTGTACGCCGGCGCATTTCCTCCGTTGCCCTTCCTGTTTTCTCCATTTTCGGGAGAGCGGGTTCGGCTTTAGTCATTACCGTCAGTTTTGTTGTGATTTTAAAATCTTATTCGATTAATGTATTTAGGATAGCTTTTAGCGATATATTTTGGCTTGTGGGATATGCCTCTCTCTTTTCATGTTTGCTCGGACGGTTTTCTATCGGGGGAACATATATTGCGCTGACCTCCTTGTGTATGCTTTACGGACGAGGCTTTGAATCGGGGTATTTGATTTTACGTCCGGCTGCCTTTTTTATCAGCTCCATCGCGGCAGCAATTAACGCGTTAACTGCAATAACGGGAACCTATATAACAGCGTATCGATTCAACATGACCGGCAGAAAAGATTTACGATTCTTTATTTAACCGAAGCCGGTATTGAAGTGTAAAATTATGGAACAAAAATTTCCCGTTCCTTCTCTACTCAAAGAAATCAGCGGATATTTCCATGAAGCGGGCTTTTCCGCATATCTCGTAGGCGGGGCTGTCCGCGATTTTTTCTTAAAGAAAAAAGCAAGTGATTGGGATATTGCAACCGATGCGCAACCGCAGGAAGTAATGCGCTTATTCCGGCGGACAATTCCCACCGGAATAGAACACGGTACCGTTACCATCATCTATAAAAATAAGCATATCGAATGTACAACCTTCCGTACCGAAACAGATTATATCGACGGACGGCACCCTGCAGCGGTTGCATATACGGCAAGCATAGAAGCAGACCTTGCCCGCCGCGATTTTACGATGAATGCCATTGCAGTTTCTCTTCCTGACGGAGAAATCGTTGATCCCTTTAACGGCGGAGCGGATATCCGTGCAGGGCGGATTCAAACAGTTGGGAATCCGCTCGACCGATTTTTAGAAGATGGTTTGCGCCCCGTCCGTGCGGTTCGCTTTGCAGCGCAGCTCGGCTTTACCGTCGATACGGGAACATTGCAAGCAATCCCGCAGGCGCTGCATATCACCAAAAAAATCTCGATTGAACGATTCCGCGAAGAGTTTACAAAAATGCTCAGCTGTCAAATTCCGCTTACCGGCTTGCGGCTAATGGAAAGCACAGGGCTGCTGAATCTCTTTATTCCGGAACTGATGGAATGCCGCGGCATCGGGCAGGGAAGCTATCATCACTTTGATGTACTCGACCATAGCTTTCTGGTGTGCAATGCCTGCCCTGCCGGAATGGAACATATCCATATCCGGCTCGCGGGGCTTTTCCACGATATCGGGAAGCCCGCTGCCCGCAAGGAAGCGGCGGACGGCAGCTGTACCTTTTACCGCCACGAGGCTGTCTCCGAAAAAATGACCCGCAGCATTATGCGGCGTCTGAAATATTCCAATGCCGAAATAGAAAAGACTGCTCATTTAGTTGCCGAACACATGTTTCATTATGACCCTTCATGGACTGACGCCGCCGTTCGCCGTTTTATCGTCCGCGTTGGGAAAGAAAATATCGATGATTTATTTGCGTTACGAAAAGCGGATGTTTTCGGGCTCACCGGTACGTATGCAGAGCCGAACTTTCTTGTAGAATTTACGGCCCGGATTGATACGCTCCTCAAAGAGGATGGAGCATACAGCCTTAAAGATTTAGCGGTTAACGGAAAAGATTTAATGGCGATCGGTATTCCCGCGGGAAAATACCTCGGTCTGGTTTTGCATGATCTTTTGGAAACGGTATTGGATGATCCTGCGCAAAACACTAAAGAGGCGCTCTTACCCATTGCCGCAGCGCTCTATGAGCGGATACAACGGTTTCAATAGGCGATGACGTTTTTAGTTTTTACATTGCATGGATTGGATGTAGCCGTTAGGGTTTTCAATTTTGCTACTGCTTAATGGAATAACAGCCGCCCTCTTCTGCAACAAAACCTTCGCGGATGAGACCTTCGAGCGCTTTATCGAAGAGGAGCTTTTCCGTCTGAGTATTGTTGTACAGCTCTGCATATCCTTGGTTATTGTGTGCCGTCAGTGTTCTGATTACTGCGCCGCGCGCTTGCCGTACCGACCCTTCAAACTTGGACTGTTTGGTATAATGCCTGCTTTTTCTGTTCGGATTGACGGTCTTCTTTTTTAATTCTGCGCCGTAATCCATCAGCGCGTAGTACCAAAGCCGCGGATTTTCTTTATACAGCGAGGCTTCGATATGAGGGAATAATTCTTTATCGCTGATATCGGTTTTGTCCTTAAAAAAGAAAAAGATAAACACCGCGCGGATATTTGTTTCGATAAATGCATTGGGTTTATTGTAGGCGAATGTCGAAATCGCGGCAGCCGTGTAGGGGCCGATACCCGAAAGTGTTTGAAGCTTTTCAGGAGCATCGGGAACAACGCCGCCGTATTCGCTCACAATGGTCTGTGCACACTGGTGTAAAAAACGCGCGCGGCGGTTGTATCCGAGACCTACCCACTGCTCAAGCACCTGCACGAGGGAGGCTTCCGCAAGGTCTTGCACCGTGGGGAATACTTCAAGCCAGCGGTTGTATTTTTCTACCACCCGCTCGGTCTGCGTTTGCTGCAGCATAAATTCAGACACAAGAATAGAATACGGATCATTTGTCGTGCGCCACGGAAAAGATCGCCCATGTGCAGTATAGTAATCTAAAATCGCTTTTTGAAAATCGGAGTAGTCGGGTGTGTGTATAGATTCAAAAGTGTTCATAGGTTTTCTATTACAGGAATAATGTGCATAAACTTACGGTTATAGGATGGATATCCATTCATCTTGCTCACTAATGCTCAGTTTATGATATGCTTTTGTTATACATCCAATTTCGGAACAATGAGCGAACGCCGTAAAAGTTCGTCTATGATAAGCTCTACAATGAGATCGGGGGTATAATGCTCCGTATCGATCAGCATATCGGCAAAGGCATAATCGGTGTTATCGATATTGTACAGTTCTTTGTACCGGCGGGTGTCGTCGCTGTCCCGCATCGCGGTAAACTCTTTGATATGTTCAAGGCTTCCGCCCTCTCGTTGAAAGATACGCCCGGCACGCACTTCATCAGAAGCATAGAGATACACTTTTAAATCCGCCTCTTTCAGCATCCAAATTGCAAGGCGGGAACCCAGTACACACGATGATTTCAGCGCCTGCTCAACTTGGCGGCTATCGACAATACGGTCAAAACTGAAATCGGTCTTCGCTTGCTCAATGACTTTCTTTAACGGCATATCCAATTCTTTTGCAAGATTCCTAAAGGTATAATTGATGCACGGAATACCCAACGTGTCAGCCAGCAAGGTAGAAACTGTCGTGTTGCCGCAGCCGGAAGCGCCTGAGATTGCAATGCGCAGCTCTTTTTTTGCGGGAATAGCGTACTTGTGTTTCATCAGTGTATCCCTCATTCGATATTGTGAGCTTGCTCGCGGATGTTTTCCAGAGCATCTTTAGCTGAGATTACTGCCTGTCCGATTTCCGTCAGCTGATTTTTGGAGCCGATGGTGTTAATTTCCCGATTGATTTCTTGACATAAAAAATCAATTCTCCGGCCGGGAGTTTCGTTCTCTGTAATTTCTTTTTCTAAAGCGGCGATATGAGCTTTTGCCCGTATAATTTCTTCATTGATCGTATACTTAACGAGCAGCACCGCAGTCTCCTGCATAACACGTTGCGGATCCGGCTCACGCTCCATAAGGTCGGAAAATTTCTTTTTCAGCATTGCAGAAAAAAGTTGTTCCATTCTCGCAGCGTGCCGCTCAATCTCCGCAACGGAGTTGGAAAGTACGGCAAGCATTTTCCGTATGTCTGCGGACAATGCCTTTCCTTCTTCAATCCTGCACGCATTGAATTTTTCAGTCAGCTCATCGAGAAGGGGAGTAAGAGCTTTTTGCCAAAGTTCCTCATCAAAATTTTTATCGATTTGTAACACTCCCTCTTGCCGTAAAATCAGGTCGAGTGTGATTTGATTTTCCATTCCGAGCGCATGAGCAATGTCGGCGATGGATTTGTAGTAGGACTGTGCGAGAGGTATATTGGGCAGGATGGGCTGATCATTATGGATTTTTTTTAAACGCAAATAAAAATCGACCTTGCCCCGTATGATACGCTTGGAAAAATATTTGCGTAAAAACGGTTCAAGTTGAGTAATCGTAGAGGGAATATTGATGTTGAGATCCAAAAATCGGGCGTTATAGCTCTTTAATTCGCAGAAAATATCGGTACCGTTCACAATGCCGTCAAGATAGGCATAGCTCGTCATGCTTTTCATACGTGTGCCTTTCCGCGTAAGTCGTTATAAACGGCGCGGCCGAGCTTCCAATTGTCGCCTGCACCGACGGTGATGAATAAATCGTTTGGACGCAGCTCACGCTCTACAAAATCCTTTGCGTCCATAATCTCTTCAAAATAATGAACTCGTTTGTGCCGCTTCTTCATTTGTTCATACAAGGTTTTGCCGTTTGTTGAACCGCTGTATTTTTCCCGTGCGGAAGCATAAATCTTATGCAGGATAACCGTATCGGCGTATGAAAACGCCTTGGCAAATTCGGGGAGCAGCGCTGCAGTGCGTGAATAGGTATGCGACATAAAGTCTGCGATAATACGCCGTTTGGGATAAAACTCGTGTATACCCTTGAGGGTTTTATAAATTGCGGTGGGATGATGCCCGTAATCGTCCATGAAGAGGATGCCGTTGACTTCGCCCAAAATTTCGCTGCGCCGCTTTGCTCCCTTAAACGAGGCGAGGCTGTTCCTGATTGCGGTGAGGTCGGCAGCGGTAACTTCTTTCCGCTCCTGCTTGATAAGTCCGATTACCAGTGCGATGGCGGCAGCGGCGTTGAGAACACTGTGCTCTCCCGGAATACCGATACGGAATTCTCCGTCAAAACCGCGGAGGGAAAAAACGGACTGTCCGTTTTGGATACCGAGGGTTTTAATCCCGTAATCGCCGTGTGCTGTTTTTCCATAAGGTGTTAAGACAAGATCGGGACGGGAAGAAAATGTCAATTTTGCCGCCTCCCGCGCTCCTGCATCGTCGGAACAATAGATCAGTTCCGTGAACTGGGGCAGGCGGTCGATGTATTGTAAAAAGGCGGTTAATATGTCTTCGTATTGCGGATAGTAATCTTGATGGTCGCTTTCGATACTGGTAAGTACGATTTTTTGCGGATGGAAAAATAAAAAGTTACGTTTATACTCACAGGTTTCGGCGACAAAATATTTTGAACCGTTGATAACTGTGCATCCGCCGCCGAAGTTGGACACCGCACTGCCTGCCAATACGGAGGCGCTTAAATGTAGGTCTTTTAAAAGTGTGCCTGCGATACCGGTGGTCGTTGTTTTGCCGTGTACGCCTGCAATACCTGCCGAATAACTGTGTTGAGAAAAAGCGCCGAGTGCTTCGGGATAGCTCATGCGCGGGATATTTTGTTCTACAGCGGCGTGCAGCTCCGGATTTTTATCGGGCGTGTAAGCCGTTGAATATATGATAAGCTTTGTAGAGGCGGGAATATTTGAAGGTGCAAAAGGACTGCTTACCGGTATGTTCAGCTTGCGTAAAAGTGCATCGGTATAAAATTCATCGCTGACATCGCTGCCGGTTAGCTTTGCGCCTCGCGAAACGAGCAGCTCCGCTAAGGCTGCCATACCGGTGCCTTTAATACCAATCATGTGTATGTGATAGCCGGAGAGGTTTTCAGGTAAACGTGTTACAATCATAGATGAGCACATAATAATGAAAAAGCGTGTTTTACACAAGAAGAAGTTGTTCAGGGCTTGACACCCAATACCGTCTTGTGTAGTATAAAACAGCCTTTGGGACTATAGCTCAGCTGGATAGAGCGTCAGATTCCGGATCTGAAGGCCGGCGGTTCGAATCCGCCTAGTCTCATTCTTTTAAAATATATCTAATTTCCGATTTCTTTTCTTTGTTCTTGCCCACCTGATTTAAACACTGTTTTGCTTGATATACTTAAATACGGGTGAAAAATATTTAGGAGCTATATGAAAATTGTTTTTATTACCGGTGTGTCCGGAACAATGGGATCCGAAGCATTAAAACAGATTGCTCAGACGGGAGCATTCCGGTGCCGTGTTCTATTACGGCCTAAAAAGGCGAATATAAAGCTGGCAAAAAAGCTTCAGAAAAACGAAAACATTGAAGTGTTGTTCGGTGATATACAAAACTACGAAGACTGCCTTGCCGGTGTAAAAGATGCAGACTATGTGCTTCACTGTGCGGCAATTATTCCTCCGGCAGCCGACCACAATCATGATGAAGCATTCCGTACAAATTGGCTGGGAACTCAAAATCTGCTGAATGCTGTGGTAGAAAGCAGGCAAATCGAAAAGACCAAATTCGTTTACATAGGCACTGTTGCGGAATACGGCAACAGAACATTCAAACACCCGTGGGGAAGGGTCGGCGATCCGCTTTTACCGAGTGCCTTTGATATGTATGCGGCAAGCAAAGTAAAGGCTGAGCGTGCGGTTATTGAATCGCCTTTATGTTGGGTGTCGCTTCGGCAAAGCGGTATCTTATATGACGAAGTGCTTTTCAATAACATGAATGACGGGTTGATGTTTCATACGTGCTGGAATACGCCGATAGAATGGGCGACGGCGCGTACCTCCGGTCTGCTTTTGAAAAATCTCGTTCAAAAAGATACAAACGGAACGCTCAGTCCTGATTTTTGGAAAAAGGTATACAATATCGGAAACGGAAAGGATGCCCGTGTTACCGGCTTTGAAACACTTGACCGCGGTTTTAAAATGATGGGGCGGAGTGCCGAGGAAATTTTCCGCCCCGAATGGAATGCAAGCCGCAATTTCCACTGTATGTGGTTTGCCGATTCTCATATATTAAACAGCTATCTTGATTTCCAGCATGAAGGGTTTGAAGCGTTTTTCTCAAAGCTTGAACAAAAATTGTGGTATTTTAAATTGGGAAAACCGTTCCCGCGTCTGGTTCAGCGTTTTTCGATTATGCCGCTGCTGAACACAAATAACGCTCCGGTCTTTTGGGTTACGCACAACCTCAAAAAAAGAGTTGATGCCTTTTTCGGATCGCTGGATGCATATAATGCAATCCCGCGCAGCTGGAAAAAATTTCCGTTATTGTGCAAAAATCAAAACCCTGAAACCGGTGCTGAGTTAGATTACGCGGCGTTAAAAGACGAAGCATTGCTTGCAGCAAACAATATGCTTTTAAATCACGGTTATGATGAAACAAAGAAGCCGGAAGACCTTGATATTGAAGATATGCAGCAGGCGGCGGCTTTCCGGGGCGGCAAGTGCACCAGTACAACGATGACCCGCGGCGCTCTGTACCGTCCGCTGCAATGGCAGTGCCACAATGGTCATCATTTTTCGGCGACTCCGTATTTGGTGCTTAAAACCGGGCATTGGTGTCCGGAATGCTGCAGCGTACCGCCGTGGAATTTCGGAGAGCTTGCAAAACACATTCCGTTTTATGCACAGGTATGGTACGACGACCACACGAGTGATGAAACGGAATCATATTCGGCAGAGGATGCCCGCGATATATCCGCCTACGAAAAATGAAGCTCAGTGACGCTTTCCGAAGCTGGGTCGTTTAGCAGGTTCCTCTAATACACAAAGGGGATAATGCGCTTTGGTTTATAGCGTGCAAATTCCTCAGGGAAGTCTTGTGCATATTTTTTATACAAGGCATGAGAGCGCGGTACCAAGTTGCAAGCCGTCCAAAATAAAAACAGGAAACCGGCGGATGACCATGTTAAAACCGCAAAGCCGAGCCATTCCACCAATTCACCGAAGTAGTTTGCGCTGGTAACGTAGCGGTACACCCCCTTACACGGATAGTAATGCTTGCTGTCTCCATTTGATCTCAGCGAACGGATATAGGAATCGGATTGTATATTGATAAACATACCGGCACAAAATAATGCAGCACCAACGATAAAACGGGGATCGGCAAACCAGCGCACGCTATACATTTCTGCGGGAGAAAAATAAAAAATCCATAAACCGATTAAAAACGCATTGATCGTATTAAAGAGCATCCCCATAGATACTATGCTGAGCGGCATTTTACTGTTTCCTTTGAGCAGCATCGGGAAAATCAGCGTGCGCTGAATGTAGTGTGCAAGGAAGAAAGACACAAGCACTATCCGTACCGGTTTGTGTGCATAGTCGAGTATGCACAGTAAAGAAATCATAACGATAAGGGTGGGACACTCCATCAGCATCCATGCAGCTTTATTGTTAAAACTGAAGCCCCATTTTTTATTGATCAGCTTACCATACCCAGCCGGGATAAAATACAAGGCGATAAAACATATCAATCCCAAAACAAGCAGGACAATTTCAACAGTACAATATACAGAATACAACATTGCCACAGTATCACCGCTTTTCCTCTTTTAATCAACTATCCCTCGATGCGGGGTGTTGGGGAATGCAACTTTCCGCACGAATCAAGCGCCGGTATGAAGGGTTGACAGGCTGCATAAATACTCGTAGCTTACTTAAAAAGGCTGAATGAGATTATGGATCCTACGATACGATTGCTTCCCGCCGATGCAGTGTACACGGTGTATGAACGGCTGCGGCAGGAAAATCCCAACCCGCGGAGCGAGCTGCATTGGAAAAATGTCTATACATTGCTGGTTGCCGTGGTGCTTTCGGCGCAGGCAACCGATGTTGGGGTAAATAAGGCAACCGCACCTCTTTTTGAAAAGGTTGATACGCCGGAGCAAATGCTTGAACTTGGCGAAGAGGGACTGAAAAGCTATATCAATTCCATCAATTTATACCCGACAAAGGCAAAGCGGATTATCGCGCTCAGTAAGATTTTGATAGACCAATATCATTCGGAGGTACCGCATGACCGTACCGCATTGGAAAGCCTTCCGGGGGTCGGGCGGAAAACAGCTAATGTTGTGCTGAATGTAGGATTCGGCGAGCCTGCAATAGCGGTCGATACACATATTCTGCGTACAGCTCCGCGTATTGGGCTGTCGCAGGGGACAACTCCGCTTGAAGTTGAGCAGGATTTACTGCGCGTAACGCCCGAAGAATTTTTGCTGGACGCTCATCATTGGATACTGTTGCACGGCAGATATGTCTGTAAAGCGCGAAATCCTGATTGTGCCGGATGTAATCTTAATGATATATGCTTAAAAAATGGGGTAGGGGACTAGAACCATACAAAAGGGGGAAAAAGATAACAGCCTGATCAATTTTACGATCGCATTTACAATAGAGCCGTTCCCAGCCGTTGGCTTATTTTTTCATTGGTAGGTCGGACATCATAATATACCGCTTTAAAGGTGATTGTGCGGGCTGTAGTATCCCACAGTGCGAAATATGCAGGGAAATGCGTTTTATCGGCAAGCTCCGCCGCCCTGCCCGCTGCTGCGTCTAATACGCGCGGAAAGCCTACGCTGCCCGGATTGATGATACAGCAATCTTTATCGAGTGTTACCGTTTGCTCCGGTTCGGGGTATAACGCATCGTAGCATCCCCGATCGATGTAGAAAACGGCAGCTTGGTGCGTGTGTCCGCAAAAGCAGAGTTTAAAACCTTCTGCACACAGGTACCGGAGCGATACGGCTGTTTCTTGCCCGCCGTGCAGATATTCGGTGACGGGTTCCAACGGAGAGCCGTGTACAAGCAGTGTCTTTTCGGATAAAAAATAGAGAGGACGCAAGCCTGCCAAAAAGAATCGGCTTTTCCATGAAATAAGCTGTGCGGTTTTTTTTAGAGAGCGGCGGGCGTTCTCGCCGAACCAGCCGGACGGAAGCCTTTTAAGCAATCCTTCTTCGTGATTACCTGTCAGAAGAATGCACGGACGGATATGTTTTTTTAATCTTTTTACTCGCTGAATGCAGGCCTCAGGATCGGGACCGTAGCCGACCATATCGCCAAGCGAGATAAAGCCGTCGTACTGTCCATTGACGGAATCCAGTACAGCGTTGAGTGCTTCCATGTTTGCATGGATATCTGCCGTTACCACTATTTTCATATTGAGAGGAATATATCATACCGTATGCCGGAAAAACTTACAACAAGACTTTTGAATAACCTCCGGGATAGCTTTCAATCCGATTGGAAATTGCTTTCCGAAACGGAGCATTTTCTTGCGTCTACCCCTTTGCAGCAGAACTATGAGCAGCAATTTGCCGTATGGCGTAAACGGCTGCAAACAGGGAAAAATGATGCGGTACGTGCATCGGTACGGGAAGATCTTATCGCATTGAGGAAGGCGCTGCGTTTGGAAGGGTATGATTTGTCTCTTGGAGCAATTCAGCTTATTGTAAAAGATTTTGTGAACGATGATGCGGCGGCTCGCGGTTTCCGGCGGGTTGTGATCTGCTTTTGTGATGCGGGGCTGTTTTGGCTGTCGGGGGAAGCTAATCATCTTGAACTTGGCAGTGATCTACAGGCCGAGTTGGAACGTAAGCGGCTGTATGTTCATCCTGAAATGCATTATCTTTGGTTTCTGTGGAAGCGGAATGCTTTGCTGTTAAGCGGTTCCGCAACCGAAACAAAAGAAGCTTTTGAGCGCCTACAAACGCGCGTACAGGCAAACCCGCAAAAAGTATTGCGCTATCTTAAAGCGTTGTAGGATCAGTCTTACTTGTCTTTTCGCTGTTATTTTAGTACCTTCATCCGTAATTAACATACTTTGATAAGGAGTACAGGGGAATTGAGTTTTCCGTACAGATAGATACTTCATTTATAAACCGTTAGGAGATATGATATGGACATGGATTTATACATAACAAAGCATCGGGTCATGCAAGATTACCTTCGCCAGCTAACCAACCTTGTAAACGGTACTATAGACAAGGCAAATGCTCCATTAATTGCAGAGCTTATTAATAAAACAACGGGTGTATTGAATATGCACCTTGCCTCCGAGGATCATTTTGTTTATCCGAAATTATTGGAGAGCAGCGATGAGAAAATTCGATCGATTACCCGATCATATATGAATGAAATGGCCGGCATAGCGGATTCGTATCTCGCCTTTCATAAAAAATTCAACACGCCGTCAAAAATACTTGCGGATATCGATGAATTTAAGCGGACTTTCAAAAAAGTTCGGGATGCATTATTGAGGCGTATGGAACGCGAAGAAAAAGAACTGTATACGCTTACTGTTTAAAAGTTTCCTGAAAAGGTAATACGTGGACTTGCAATTTCCTCTTTTTGCTCCTATAATTGCGAATATGCTGAGCCAACGCATCGGATTTTTGCAGCACCAACCGCCTCTTTCCAAAGTGCAGTTGCTATTTTCAGTAGCGGCATATTTTCAAAAGGTAGTTGACATACATAGCTTCGTCGGCATAATGACTCAGCGACTCAGCAACTAGACTGCGCCTTGAAAAATGGGTAGCCTTTTCATTCAGACAACAACATCATTATTTTTTCTCATCAATTTTTGCAGACGGCACAAGCAGTGTTAGTGTTTTTCCTTTTACACACAGACGATACTTTGCTGCCTTGGGCATATTTTGTGCGTTAGATATGCAAAAACGTCTTCATTATAAACATATTATCAACACAGTTTTTTATCGTCGAAGCCGTCCGGCAGTGTGGTTTGATTCAGGGTAAACGGAGCGGTAATTGGTAATTTGTAATGAAGTAATGGATGAAAGCCATAAGCGAAACCTTTGGCGCTTTGAGATAAAATAATATATAGAGGAGAAATGTTATGAAAGGAAAGGATAGAAAGACAGAAGTCTTAGGTTTTTCGATAGTGCTGCTGCTAGCTGCACTGTTAGTGTGTACCGGCTGCCCGGGTACTGTAGGAAGTAGCGGTTCGGGAAATGGAGAAATTACACCACCTTCCGGCAATGTAGGTAGTTTTGAAGATACAGGCGACGGCTTTATAAAAATAACCCCACCTGCAGTAGGAATTACCGGTATGGATCCGACAGATCCTTTGCCCGGATTGGGAGATGAATGGAAAGGCGTATTTCGCGAAGGGCGTAAGGTAAAATTGAGTCCTTATAAGCTGGGCAAAATGGAAGTGACGTATAAGCTGTGGAAAGAAGTATACGACTGGGCGGTAAAAGCTGAAAACGGGTATACGTTTGCCAATGTAGGAGTAAAAGGCAAAGACGGAAGTGGGAGCGAAGAAGAGCCGGTAACGAAGGTAAGTTGGCGAGACTGTATTGTATGGTGCAATGCGTATACCCAGAAAACGAACAATGCTGAGAGCGAATGCGTCTACCGCAAAAGCAAGACCGATACTACGGTATTAAAAGACGCGACTGATACAGCTGCTTGCGATGCTGCCTATGCCGATATGAGTAAAAAAGGTTTTAGACTTCCTACAGAAGCCGAATGGGAATATGCAGCCCGGTGGCAAAACGAAAGTACGAATGCTGAAAAATACGGCAATGTATGGCTGACCAAACTAAACAGTGCGAGTGGAGCGAAAGACAAGTGGGATACAGCCGAAACGGGAGAAGTTGCATGGTATAGCGGTAATGCAGACAATGAAACCCATCCTGTAGGAGAAAAGCGGTCAAATGCACTTGGCTTACACGATATGAGTGGGAACGTCTGGGAATGGTGTTTTGACCGGTATGATAATAATCCTACAGCAAACGACGGCGCTTACGAATCCGGCGGATTTGTAACCGACCCGCAGGGTGCTGCTTCCGGTAATTTCCGCGTCATGCGCGGCGGTAGCTGGAACGTTAGCGCGAAGGACTGCGTCGTCGGTTTTCGGTTCTTCGTCGTCCCCGGCAGCAGCATCGGCATTCTTGGCTTTCGTGTGGGTTGTCGCCCCTAGAGTTCACACATTTTGCCGGAGAGGTAGAGCAGCAGCGGGCTGTTGAGCAGTGTACGTCCGTGTACACTGCTCAACGATAAGTTTTTCTATCGAAAAACTTACTGCTGTTTGGAACCACCGCCATCCGTGGCGGTATGCGGCGAAACCGAACAGGCAAAATGTGTAGAGGTGCACGTGTTTTGCTGTAGAGCGTGTGCATATCCGCCAAGGAGGGCGGGGGTATTAAACAGGATTTGATGAAGAAAAACGAAGGCTTATTTTAGACAATGCTGTTGGCATTGTCTAAAAACGCTGCGAGTTTGCTTATCGCAAACATCGCCTATTGATTGCACTTTTTCATTTCGTTGCAAAAGTGTGGCAATTCGCCAATCCTCGCCTTTTGATTCGCAATCCGCTTTAGCGGATAAGATAAACCGTTTCCTTACAGAACAAGCCGACAGGTCTGATAAAGGCTGCGGTTGCCGAATTTTAAGGAACGATAAGAAACTGGAAGACGGAAGCGCAAGGATAGGCTTACTGCAATAATCTTGCTATACTGCAGGTATGAACGCACCACGCAAACTACCGATCGGCATCCAAAGTTTTAAAGATTTGAGGGAAAAAAAATTTCTCTATGTTGATAAAACGGTGTATCTTTCGCGATTAGTCAATAATAGTAAGGTGTATTTCTTAAGCCGTCCGCGCAGATTTGGTAAGAGCTTGTTTCTTTCAACCCTCGCTGCCTATTTTCTCGGTCAAAAAGAGCTGTTCAAGGATTTGTATATTGAACAAGCGGAAGAAGAACAGGCTGTACGAGAACAGCGATTGGCATGGCTGGAATACCCTGTGCTCTATTTGGATTTTAATACCGGGCAATATGAACTGAGCGGCGCTTTAGATGAAACGCTTAGCTATTTTTTAGATACCGAAGAGCCGAGATACAATCTGCAAAAGAGCGGGCTCTCTCATGCTAAACGGTTTACATCCCTGATAAAGGCTGCCTATCAGCAAACGGGTAAGCAAGTGGTCATCCTTGTAGACGAATATGATAAACCCCTCCTGCAAACAATGGGTGTGAACGAAGAACTGAACGAACACTACCGTAATACACTCAAAGCATTTTACTCTGTTATAAAAACCTGTGATCAATATATTCGCTTTGCGTTTTTAACCGGCGTTACTAAATTCAGCAAGATTAGTATTTTTAGCGATTTAAATAACCTCCGTGACATATCGATGGAAAAACAGTATGCCGGTATCTGCGGTCTCTCACAAACAGAGCTTGAAGAAACTTTCCAACAGGACATACAGGTGCTTGCCGATGAACAAGACCTCACGTATCAAGAGGCTTTGGCGGCTTTAAAGCAGTGGTATGACGGCTATTTGTTCCATCCTGCCGGGGAAGGGATGTACAACCCCTTTAGTGTGTTGAGCGCCTTAGCCAAAAAAGAGATTAGCAGTTACTGGTTCGGCACGGGAACACCGACTTTTTTAGTTAACTTCTTAAAAGAAGCACACTATTATATCCCCGACCTCGATGGCAATGTTGAGTTGAATCAAACAGGATTGGAAACGTACCGGGCGGTGGCACAGGATGCATTGCCCATTCTGTTTCAAGCAGGGTACCTTACCATCAAGAAGTATATAAAAGATCTGCGGCTGTATCAGCTGGGTTTTCCGAATGATGAAGTTCGGTACGGCTTTTTGGAGAATCTCTTGCCTGCGTATTCCGGTTTAACATTGAGTCAAAGCGGGGTATGGATAGGACGGTTTGTACAGGACATCCGCAAGGGGAATGTGGACGAGTTTATGGAGCGGCTTAAGTCGATTATTTCCAGTATTGTATACGACAACTTCACCGCAGAAAACTTGAAACTGCGGGAGCAGAATTACCAAACGGCAGTGTATCTCGTCTTTGCGCTGATGGGACAGTTTGTGCAAACGGAAGTACACTGCCACAGTACCGCCATGGAGGGCGGTGGTTCCATGCAGCAGCGATGTTTCGGCGGTGCCGAAACTCGTAGTCAAAACTATACATGGATGTATAGTTTTGACAGACGTGCAGATTGTGTACTCAAAACCGCTGATGCTGTGTATATCTTCGAGTTTAAGCTCTCCGATAACGGTAGTGCGGAAGAGGCTCTCAACCAGATAAAAACGCAGGAGTATGCGGCGCCGTACAAGGGAAGTGGGCAGAAGATAGTGCTTATCGGTGCGGGATTTGATGAAGAAAAACGAACGATAAGAGACTGGAAGGTAGAGAAGTTTTAGTTCAATATAAATCCCGCACCAATCCGCCACCGTCCGTGGCGGTACTGAAACGAGTTAGCGTGAAAATCATCACTGTTTAGCTTTTATTTTCAGAACTATGCTTTGAACCAAGGCCGGTTCTTAGGGCAGAGCCCCGCCCAAGAATGTGCGTCCTTGCACATTCTTGGGCTACGAGTTCGCAATGCGAACTCGCTGCTGCATAAAACCACCGCCATCCGTGGCGGTACTGCGGTATGTTGATTTGGCAGGAGTGCAAACGCACCAGGTAGAGTAGATAAAATCGCAGAATAATTGAGGCCGTGAGACCATTTGAACCATCTTCAACTGTTGTACATCCGTGTACAACAGTTGAAGGCGAGTTTTGTGCACGCACAAAACATCGCTGCTGTATTGGAACCACTGCCATCCTTGGCAGTTCTGGTTGAACGACCTCAATTATTCTGCTATTGTGTACTCAAGGAAAATGCTAAAAGATAGGGTGAAACGCTCCATTTTTGGGCGTTTCCAGTACATTTTTTAATCAGTTATCTTACACTCTGTCTTACAAAAACATTGTGTCTCTAACTGTCTTTATATTATGACATGAATATTTTCTTGTCAAGTATTGTTTTTACAATTTCGCATATTTTTAGTGATTTTTATCGATTTTTGAGGCTTTTTAGCCGGTTTTTACAAATTACTTGCATATACTATTCCTGCAAGGCGTATCGTAATGCCTTTCGTGGTGTGAAAAAAGCGTTTTATTGCTCACGTTCGATAGCCCCTAGGTAAACAGCTTTTCTATATCGATCGTCGCCTGGTGTTTTATTCGTTCTATGTCCGGCGTATAGTGATTAGTGTAACGATGCAATTCTTCGGTGCTTTCGTGACGGGTTATGTAGAGCATGTGTCCTTCCGAATGCCCCGCCATACTCAAGCACGTCGCAAATGTATGGCGGTAGCTGTGAAGGGTTAGGTTTGGCCTTTTGAAGCCAAGTTTTTTCATTGTCTTGTTAAAATCTTTATTGATACTTTCATAGCGAAGCGGTTTATAAACATCCGTAACGGAGCTAAAAATAAATGCTTGCCCGCTATCCTTTGCGGGGTGCTTTTCAATGTGCGCTATAAGTCTCGCTGCAAGGTCAGCTGATATTGGAACAATATCCACCCGCTCCGTTTTAGTACATTTAAGCCGATTCCCGGCGCGGCAGTAGTTTTTACTAATCCTGAGAGCGTATCCGTCTGCGTCTTTGATAAAATCTTGTATCTGAAGGGCTTGCAACTCTCCGATGCGGCAGCCGGTCTTAAAAAGTAATTCGTTAATCAGCCGATAGAGATCCGAACGGAAAGGATTATCATCGCTCATAAAAAGACGTTTAAGCTCTTCTTTTGTAAATATCGCTTTTTCTGCTTCTTTCTTTGCTTTCTTTTGGGAAGCCTTTGAATCCCTTGTTATCTGTGGTGTAACATCCCGAACAAGAAGGTTGTTCCGATAGGCAAATCGTAGCGCTTGAATAAAGCTAGAACGGATGCCTTTCACGGTCTCCACTTTGAGATTTCCGGCATTTTTTATCAACCCGAGCATCGTGTCAATTTTTGCTCCACTTATCTCGGTTAAAAGGCATTGCGGAAAATGCCGCGCATATTTTTTCATAATACAGAGGTACTGGTGAAATCGTTCGGGGTTTGGCGGGGTTTCGCCTTTGCGGATAAGCCCTTTTATGTACGGACTTTCGCTGTAATTCCAATAAAGAAGGATATAATCATAAAAAGTGAGGGTTGAAAGCCGATCTAATAACGGCTTGACTTCTTCCGGGGCATCTTCGTACTCTGCTGCCGATACGGAATATGGCCGCTGTGTGTTTTTACTACATTGGGTACCCTGCAACGCTTGAGCGATAGCGTCTTGACAGGCTGCCTGTACCAGCGCCGCTATTTCAGTATTAAGCGGACGCTTTTCATTGGAAAGCGTTATCATTGAAACATTCTTAACCCATTCGGTGTACTCTGTCGCAATGCCGCTATCAAACTCCATCGCCCGCCGATAGGCTATAAGCGTCGCTTCGTTCAGGTCTTTTGTACCGGTGCTTTTGGCGGTACAATACCGCTTGTTGCTGTAGTCATACAGCTGCGTCTGATAAATGCCGTTTCTTTTGTGCATACTCCACGGTTTACGCATAAGGGATACCTCCTAAAAGTAGACATCCCCTCCCGATGCGCATATCGGCATAAGGTGTGATATTCTTTATGGAACTATAGCATCTTTCACTTCTTTAACCGTTTTGAATGCGTTCCACATCCGCACCATCATGGTATTTTCCGCTAAATACTGTAATCCCTGAAGCGTCAAGCTGATTTCCGATATATCAATATCAACCTCGCCGTTTATATAATCGTCAATTCTTACGCCGGTAATATAACCGGCATCGTTAAGCATTTTGATATAAGCGTTCCATCGGTTTTCGGTGATTTTGAGCGCTTTGGGGCTAATTTCTTTTTCAGCGTCAAAATCTTCATAGTCAAGGCCTTTTTCAAGCCGGTTGAGAAGGGTATAAATTGTTTTAAATGCCTTTGTCATACTGACATTGTAACACACAATCGTATTTTTTGCAGTGTTTTTCATAAAGACCTCCGACAGTTATGCAAGTTCTTCGTTCATACCCTTATAGTCAGGTTGGGGCAAGATAACCGGTCCAATAAGCGCAAAATAAGCCCTTGCGCTCCCGCCTTTCTCGCGCTATACTATCAAATGAGGTGCGTTGTATGAAAAAGATTTACAGTTTAATCATTGTCTTTTGTATGTTTTATACATCCCTCGCTGCTACTGAATTTAAAAAACTGTATTATATCGATAAGTTTGATGATAAAACCAATGAATGGTATCTCTGTTCTGAACCGATTTTTGGAACGTCTCCCAATACATTTGGCGGTGTAACAGAATTTAGGGCTAATCTATGTGTAGATGAAGAGGACGTATTTTTTATAGTAAAAAGGCTCAATGGTGACAAATATTCCGGTGATGGAACCGTTTATGTAAAATTAAACAATGGTGAGACAAAATCTTTTTCTGTAAAAAATCATTCTAGCCAGTTCTATATAAGCGATAAAGAACAGGAAGAATTTAGAGCTTTACTTTTGCATGAAAATTCAATAAGAGTTGTTATTGAAATAGATTATATGGATTATAAATTTAAGCTCGGAACGATTGATTTAACGAACTTACATACTATATTGAAGGAAGGTCAAGAATGAAAAAGATTGCTGTTTTATTGCTGCTGGTGTTAGCTCTGGCGGGGTGCGGAAAAAAAGAAAGCGGTATATTTACCGTTCAAAATGATTCGAGTTATACGGTAACATTCGAAATTGGACAAGATTATAAAGTCGAAAGATATTCCATTGAAAGCGCAATGTCTAAAAATATCCCTTGGAAACAATATATACTTTTTTATCCCGTTAGTCCCGGCGGTGTTATCACTTGGAATCAAAGCTCTAATAAAGTCGTCATAACAAACAATACGAATATTTATAAATATAAAGTTCGCAATTCTGTTATGCCTATTACCATTCTTGATAACAATCAAAATATTCTATGCATAAACAAACTCAAGGTTGACACTATTTCTGTTCCAGAAGGGGAATCGGAAATAGAATGCTTCAGACCTATGACGAATCAGTTCATCGTTCTGGATAAAGGTACGCCATTTACTATAGATAGTAAGGAATATACTCCAATTGAAAAGATAGGAAACGATTACTATTTAAATGAAAATAATGCTGGAAAAATAAAAACATCAAAAATCAACATAACGATTGGAAACAATCTTATCGTTATCTATAAATAATTTAAAGAGGGTATCAAACTATGAAAAAACTATTTTTATATTTTACTCTGTTTTCCTTTTTGCTAATCTGTACGGCTTGCCCTCCGCCGACATTTGATTGTGTTATTGAGAATAATAGCGATTATCCGGCAGACATCTTATTGTTCCAGCATAAAAAAGCCCCCAATACCAATGACGATACTTTTACTTTACGACCGACAGAAAAAAGAACTGTTGCTTTTTACTACGATGGAGACAACGTACGGCTGACAAGCAAGAATTATAATGTACTGGAAAAAATATCGAAGTCAAAGTACATTATAACGAATTTGGAGCCTACAAAATATAATATACACAATCTGCTGCCTATAGAAATAACATTCCTTGACAATGGCAAAAACATTCTTGCAGATAAGGATACAAAAAAAATAACTGATAAAGTTTCTATTCCCAGCGGAAATTCTGAATGTTACTTTTTCAGAAAAATTAAATCTGATGATATTGTTTTACAACCCGTTGAAAATCTAACCAAAGACAGCTTTACATACTCTATTCAAGGAATTGCAGGTTGGTATTTTTTGAAAAGCACCGAATCATCAAAACCCACGGTAACACATGAAATACGTATTAACGTATCTACTGATGATATAATTATTTCTAATTGAATAACCAGTAGGTCTTTTGCTTGCTCTGGGCTATTTCTTTTTTAATTTCATTTTTGCAAAACGTTTAAATCGTTTGTCATATTTACTATAAAACCTTTCAGAGACACCATTGATTATAATATTACCATGTTCATCTTTTTTTTGTGTAGCATCAATAAAATAAATATTATTGTCGATGGTCTTAATATAAATGCCTATGTGAGTAGGCATATCATTATTATCTTCTTCGCCCATAAAAATTATATCACCTTCTGAAAGCGTGTCAGTGAATACCGAATAATACTTAAATAGATCTCGAACATTTGCATCGCAAAATAACAAATCATACTTTACACTATCTGCAACAGCGTATCGGTAACACTGCACAACAAATCCAGAACAATCAATGCTTATCACCCCTGTGTGCAAAGGTTCTCTTTTTCCCCATACATATTTAGTATTTGCATTGGCATATTTATAAGCATATAAAACGACCTTAGAACCAATTTCATTTGAAATAAAAAACGGCAGCTGACAAGATGTAATTATATAAATAAATATGAATAATAATATTTTCTTTTTCATAAATCCTCTGTTACCATCCTATATAGAATGATGAGGCAAACGCTTTATCAGAATTCTTATGAAAGGTCGCCCGTGTCAAATAACCCCATTGATTATTTATAGGATAACCATTTAATTCAAATTTATCCTCACTCAATCGCTCAATAAAAACGACTATAGCATATTGCCAGCCTCCTTTCATGTCATTATAAAAGCATCCCCCGCCAAAGATATTTAACCGCTCACCTATATCTATTCTATCTTTAAAAACATTGAACCACTCGTATTGATTAGTGTTTACCATTTTACCCCAATACCATGTGTTTAACAAGCCTTTGTTTGGTGTGATCTTTCCTGTCACGGTAACGTTTTTTAGTTCTGCATCATTAAGAAACGCTTCTCCAGATTTCTTTATTCTAAAGATTTCGTGCCCATTGTTTTTTGCTGAAATACCTATCTCATTATTAATTGCAACCTCAAAATCGTTAGGATTTTGTTCGTCACTATCTATTTTAAATTTTTTAGCGACAAGATTTTCTAAAAATGCATCTTGAGTTGCTAGCATTTTAATAAAACTGTTATTAGCAATCAGCTTTTCGGTGAATGTCTTTTTTACCGCTAATTCAAGGACATCTATATAGTCTGCTTTAAGCTTACCATTTACAAAAATATTATCGCTCTTGAATTGTATCTGATCTGCTTCGAGGCTTATTTGGCTTGCCAGTAATGCGGCGCGGCGGGCATCTTCCCAGAGGGGTTTTATCGCAGCTCCGGCATTCCCTTTAATACCGTAATAGTCGGTGTCTTTTACCTTGGCGTATACGGCGTTGACTTTTTCTAGGGTGCTTGCGTTTATGAGTTTTTCGCGGGTTGCCTCGTCAATCATAACAGGGAGGTTGAGGGTTAATGCCATTTGACCGGTTGCTCCGCCGCCTTTTACGAGGGCATGGATTGCCCCTGCCTGTACGTTTAAAAGGGCGGTAAGCTCGCGGCGCATATCGTCGGCTTTTGCAAGGATTTGTTCCTTGGTAATGCCGATATAGGATTGTAATCCCTCTTCCGTGTCCGATACCTTCAAAAGGATTTCGTCTTTGGTAATACTCAATCCGTCTTTGGCGTTGCGGGCGTCCTCGTCCATCTTATCAATTAAATCTTCAAGAGAGGTCCCATATCCGTTTAGTTGAAAGGCATCTGAAAAAGTATCGCCGCGGGCTATTACGTCAATCGCTGCTTGCGCGGCTTTTGCGGCCGCTTCGAGGGCTGCTTGTTTTACCGCTTGCTCGTTTACCTTTTTTAATTCGTCGCGGGTTACGTATCCCTTATCGGAAGTGTGCGGCTTCGGGTTGCTGTCTGGTATATAGGTAATATTGCTTTTATACTCCGGCAGCGTCCCGTATTCGTAAAGAGCGGGGTTGTAGTCTTTTAAGGTTAAGCTATAGCCGTGGTCTGCCGGTTCTATGTTTACGATTTTCATTGTACGGGTAACCGCCTGAAATCCACCGTCCGTGTCGAGGATACCGAAACTTAACACATCGCCTGAATGCGGAATACTATCGGCAGACTGCCGCACTTTTGAAACGACCTTGAGTGTGTCGGTTTTTCCGACGCCTGCAACTTCAACAGCACAAATACCATGCCCTTTGTTATCGATGCAATGAATAAGAACGCCGCACCGTTTCCCTTGCGGAAAATCGACATATCCGTCAAGGGTGATTGTTTTTAATAAGCCGCCCCACCATTTAACCTCTTTAACGGTTGAATGAGAAAGACCGACGGGCAAGGCTCTATGCTGTACTTCAACGCGGCTAAAAAGCGGATAGTATGCGCCCTCTGCTCCAACCCTCACGACGACGGTACGGGGGTGCGCTGCTTCTTCCGCCATCTGCCGCCAGACGTATTTATATGCCATCTTATAATCGGTGATATACTTTAAAGCGGTTATGCTGATGGTGTCGGTTTCGGGGTTGTACTCTTTACCGCTTCGCATAAAAACGACACTATCGGCGTCGTATCCTGCGTCTCGGTTTATGTAGGTAACTTTTTTACCGTCGGTTTTTCGTTTAAAGTCCTTGCTTGTCTGGATACTGATAATGTTTTCACTGTTAAGAAGTGCAACCGAATACGGGCGGCCGTTGTCGATTACCGCTTCAATCTTGCCGGTAAATTCATTATAGACTAAGGCGGCGTTTCCGTTTTGGCAGAGGGTATCGATCGTGTTTTTCTTTTTCTCACCGCGGGTGATAACGCCATCGGCATAAAATCCTTCTTTTTCGCAATACTCATACCATGCGCCGAAAGAAGCTAGATCAAGTTCATCATCGGCGTATTGGCTCGGCTTATGGTGTGGGCTTGTAAGGATTTCAAGTACCCATGAAGCGAGGTTCCGTGTCGGCACTTTTGAAGCGCTCCAGCTCTTTGCGGTTTTATTCCATACGCGGGCGAGGCCGGATTGAATAACGGAAAAGCTATCGAGCATATCGGCGGTATTTTCATTCGCGACAACACGGATACCGATCCTTGTACACTTGTCGCGTTTATCGGCTTCTAACAGTTGCGCGGCGACTAATGCTGATGCGCTTGACTTTTTCGCATCGTAGCAGGTGGTCTGCACGGCCAAAAGAATAACATTTTCTTGACTGTTACTCTTTGCCTTTGGTGTAACGCGCTTAACTCTTACGCTGATTTTCTTGCCATAACTTTGGGAAGCGGTAAAGGTTTGCGTTGCGCAATAGCGCATCTGCTTTTTCGTATTATACTCAAATGTATTCGAGACGGTGCCATTCTGGATAAAGCCTGAATCAAAAGTGTTCCATGTCGGCTCGGAGTCTTCGGGGTTGTTTGTCCATTCTACCTGTAGGGTTACGCTTTGCGCTTCCCACATATCATCCTTAAACTTACGGAGTCCGTCAAAAAGGACGATAACTTCAACCGCCATCGGGTTTGATGCTAATTCCTGAACGACGCCCGCTTTCCATTCTTTTTCAATACGCGTGTTCTCTTCCGCATCCTCCCCTGCGTGTTCGTGCGGTATCTGCTTATTGACGCTTACGCCGATAATCTTTTTATTAAAGGCATCGATGGTAAAATCTCCGGCTTGCCTAATTTCGATACGGTTGCGGCTATCGTAATAGGTACCGGCATCAAAATTGAATACGCCGTTTTGCGGGGTTTCGGTATTCCATGTTTTAACGGACGTGTTTTTCATTTGAAGCTTTTTAATAAGAATATCATTAAAGCCGCATTCTAAGACAAGATTTAAATACTGATCCTCTCCGCGCGCCCCTTCAATGGTGTAATGCGGCGGGCATAACAGGTAGGGAGTGAATAACGATTCGCCGATAGTGTACGGGAAATATTGACCGGTTGCGGCTCTGTTTTGTGCGCCTTTAACAAAAGGGAGACGTTCTATAGCATTCTTTGCTTTTGCATTTTTCTGCGCTTTTTGCAATGCCTCAAGCTGCTGTCGTTGCTCGTACATCTTAACACCGACAACGACACCGGCCGCAATACCGGCGACGGCAAGAAGAACAGTTGTTGCAATGAGTATACTTGTTGCTGCTGCGGGGAGGATACGGATAAAAATTATGTCATCATCTTGTAATTGATAATCGCAGGGAATAGCCTTGCCTGCTTTCAAAATAAGCGCGTGGTTCCAATCGATAGCGGGGAGCGCATCTTTTAAAACGCCGCTTGTTTCATACGTTGTTACGTCCTGCCCGATGCTATTATAAACGTGTATCAATGCCATAGATGCCCCTTATTTTAAAAGTTCCGATGCGATTAACCCGACAGCCGAGCCGCGTCATGTGAATAAATTCGGTTTCGTTTAAACAGACGCCGAGATGTAATTCCGCCCCCGCCGCCGTGTGTGTTTCCATCTCTAAAAGCGCGCCCTCTTTTGGTGTGTCGATTTTATGCACGTTAAGTGTCGGCGCATGAATAGCGCTTAAACGTACATGGTGATCTTCATAGTACACGTCGTCTAAGCGATACCCCGCGCGGCGGGCGACTTCGATACAAAGACCGTAACAGTCATACCCTGATTTATCCCTCCCGTGGTCTTTATACGATGCGCCGATTAAATCGTTTACTTCTATCATACTGATATAGTCATTCTCTTACGCGTTTCCGCGGTTATTATCGGCGTCAAATATAAACGGCGGGAAATTCATTTCAAGCCTATCATCATTAGTAAACGAGATAACAACTTTTAAACCGTTGTCGGTGGTAACCGTTCCGTATTGATGGTGAAAATACCGGATCGGCGTTATATCCCCTGCGGCGTCGAGCACACCGATAACGTCAACGGTGAAAAGCTCATCGCTTGCTTCTACCATATCGAGGGCACACGTTTTAACGCCGGTAATTTCAAGGGTTCCGTTCTGCAGGACGCCGCCGACTGTTTTAGGGCGGGTATATTTAAAGGCGCTTGCTTCATACGTTATCCCGTGATAGGTTACGTCCTCGTTATTATTGATATAGTGCGCCGTCCCGACGTTCGGATGGTGGATTGTAATTAAATACGGCAGGGCATACGCACCGCCGGAGGAGAGTGATTGAAAAAGTTCAGCCTTTGTCATACTTCTATCCATTCCATCGATATTGTTTTATACGCTTGCCCCTCAATCGTCGGCGGGCTATCCATCCGGTATACTGTTTGCACTCCCGATCCTTCGAGATTTGGGGCGCTAAAGGGTTGGCCGTTACCCCTGAGGGTTTTGGTGTACCATTCGTCAAAAATTTGAGCCTGCGCCCGTGTTACGGAGCAGGATACTGCATACTTGCGCTTTACCACTGTATTTTTTTGCCATGCGACAACGCGCCCTGAATCATATTGCTGCTTTACGGCATTATCGACGTATCCGGTTTGAACGCCGTATAGTTTCGTAATGGAAAAGGGAAAGGTTATCATTGGATATTTACCCCCGCGTTTCGTCCTTGCATACCGGCAAAGCCTTTATCATACGTGCCGTCTGCAAAGCCTTTATTGATATGCTTATCGATAATTTCTATAAACACTTCGCCATTACGCTCTTGAGCATACGCGCTGACACGGTTTGACTGCGTATTGTTGACGGTGATAGGGAAAGAGGGTTTATATTGCCTCTCTCCGTTGAGCATTGCCCATAATCGTTTCTGCTGCGGAAAGTTTGTAATCATCTCGCCTGAATTAACATTCGCGTTGACGTTGTCTCCGTAATAGCTCGAGCCTCCCACTATACCGCCGTGTGCAAAATTCGGAGGTATCGGCTTACTTGCGACGATAGAAGCAATTTGTACCGCGCCGGCCGCTGCAACAATCGGAGCGGTGGCAAGCCCGATAGGAAAGCCGAGCGCAATGGTTTTACTTACCCCCTCGGCAATATTTGCGACGGCGGCAAGCATAGAAGCCGTCCATTGAAACATCTTAACTTTGTATTCTTCTTGTGCCGCTTTCTTTTTTATCTCTTTCATCTTCGCGGTGTACTCGGTTTCGGACATTTCGCCTTTTTCATACTTTTCGTCGAGGGCTGCAAGTTCTAGCTTTTGCTCATTCTGAATGGATTCAAGCATCAGCTTTGCGGCATCTTGCGCAACCTGCAGGGCTTGCAGTGTGTACTGATTGACTTGCTCCATAACGGTGCGGGCGCGCTCTATTTTTGCTTGCGCATACTTTTCGTCTATCTCGTCCTTGGCTTTTTCCTTTTCCTCTTTGCTTAAAACCTCGCTTGCATCGATTGCTTCTTTCAATTTTAGCCGCTGCTCTTGCTGTGCTTTATACTCATCAAACTCACTTTTTCTTATCCCAGCGATTGTCCGTATCTTTTCTTTTTCAAGGGCAATCTCTTTTTCTTTCAACTGCTCTAATAGCTGTTCCTTCGTATATTTTGTATCGTTTCCTTCCTGCGCTTTTTCTATGGTCGCATCATCTAAGCCCTTTATTTTATCTTGCAACTTTTTATATTGCGCAAGCTGCTCGTCGAACCCCTCTAGCGGCGTCGGTGCTATTTTCATGTCTTTGAGGGTGTTCATTACCGCATGGGTTGCTTCAATCGCAGCCTTTAATTTTTTCTCTGCATCCGTTTGCGCATCAACAGCAGCCTTCGCCTTTTTTACCTGCTCTAATCGCTTTTGTGCAACAGGATAACTCTCTTTGATTTTCCCTTCCGTGTTTGTGAGTAAGTCGATATAGGATTTCAGATAGACATTGAAAAGGTCTTGCGCCTTGACGTTCTCACCCTTTGCCTTTGCTTCAAGCTCAAGGGCTTTAATGTTATTTTCAAGCTGCTTATTGCTTGCCGCTGCGTAATCGTCGGCGGTCTTTTGTGCTTTCGCTTGATCTTCTGCTGCTTTTGCCGCGGCGTTTTCGGTTGCAATTCTGTCTTTTTCGGCTTTTTCTTTTTGTGCTAAAAGTGCCGTCGATTTTTCTAAAAGTTCTTCCTCTTTTTCTCCCAACTTCCCCGCAAGCTCTATTTTTAACTGTAGCTGCTCGATTATTTTTTCAAGCTCTTCAATAGAAGAATCTTCGAGCCTTTTTGTCGGTGTCGCTTTTTCATACCATTTTTCAACCGCTTTATATGCCGCCGCTCCGCTGTCAAGCGCATCATTGGGATCTGGTTTGTACATATCCCGCTTTCGTTGCTTTTCTGCTTCCTTTACAGGGTCATAGTCCATCCGCTCAAGCATATTATGCAAAAAAGCATCGTTATCAGTATTGATAAAGTCAAGCCGTTTTTTAAGCCACTTCATCGCGGCGGTGCCTTTTTCATAAAACCCTTTCCAGAATCGATCCCATAAATCAACGGCTGGAGCGATAAGGGCACCTATCATCTCTTTAAAATCGCCCTTTGCATTTTCTGCCTGTTCTTTTACATTGGCAAGTTCAGAGGCGAGTCCGTTATAATGTTTGGAGATGAGTTTTACCGCGTCTCCGTTTTTAAGTTGTTCGTCTGTAAGATTTTTTATACCTTCAATCTGTCTTCCAAGGGCTCCGGCCTGCCCTGAAAAAGTGGCATTTAAGGTTTGTACCGCGCTTTGTATATCAGTGCCGGTTCCTGCTGCGTAGTCTGCGGCGGCCTTCATAATGTCGCGGATTTGCGATTCCGTGCGCCCTGTTGCCGCGAGCTGTGCCATCAGCTTAAGGCTTACCTCGTCTCCAATTTCGCTCACCGATTGCAATTCGCTTGCGAATGCTTTTAATCCTGCGACTGCTTGCCCGTCTAAATACGGGTTATTCCGTGCGGCAATCGCTAAGGCGTTTTCGGCATCTTCTTGTACATGGAATGCGTCGGTACATTCCCGCATCACCTCGCCGATTTTCTTTGTTGCGGCGATTGCCCCGACGGCCGCGGCGACGTATAGCCCGTTAGATGACGCCGTGTCTTTTATTTTGTTAGCGAAACTAGAAGCGGTGCTTGACGCTTCCTGCATAACGGCATCAAGTTTTTTAAAGTTTCCCGCCGTTTTTTTCGTCGTCTTTTCCGCTTCTTTTTCAATACTTCTTATTTCTTGATTGATTTTTTTGACGCCTTTTTCAACGCCTTCGGTTGTCATTTTACCATCAATTTCTACGCTGTTATCGGGCATTATCTTTTTCCTTAAAATTGAACAACTGAACAAAGTGTAAACTTTGGAAGGTGTTCAATTAGTGCGCGAAAAGCGCACATATAATCTGCGACGTTTGCCGAATGGCAAACTCGACAATTAAATGAAGACACACCATTTGAGTGGCTTCATTTAATAGTTCCTTTTTTCTTTTTCCGCAAGCCGTTCAGCCTTGCTTCAAACTCGGCAAGGGCGGCATCTTCTGCTTCATCTTTTACTTCAATTTCCCATGCGTCGTGGAGCTTTTGCATTGCGCGGGTGTATTCGTCTTTTTTACCGCTCGTGTTTTCCCAGAGTCTAAAACCGATAACATCATTTAACTTGGTGTCTCGCAAACCTGCGAGCAGTGCGCTGAAACAGTGCCAATGGAGAATCGCGGTACTTAAATCGATATGATACTGCTGCATAAAGGCGGCATAAATTAAATCGGCGTCAAGGGTGTAGTCGAGTACCGGCGCGCCTGCATCCTCGCGCTTACTCTTGCGGGGTAAAGTGTGCGGCGGGTTCATAAAAGCAACGAGCGCCTTTATGCCGGCTATTTTATCGGGGGGCAACTCTTGAATAAACATAAAATCGCAGTCGCTCGGCTTTGTGCCTTTTTCGTTAAGCACCTGTTCCAAACGGATAAAATAGCGGAAATCGGTATGAATGCGGTAAAAAGCCCCCGAAACTTCTATCGCTTCGGGGAGCTTTGCTTTGGTTAAATCGATCACTAAACGCCCTTATGTTGCAGGGGTGAACGTATCGCCTGTCCACTCTCCCTTAATAAATTCGGGCTTGCCGCTTGCAAAGGAAAGAGCGCCGATAACGATTTTATTGAACGAAAGGTCAAAATTGATGCTTTCGTCTACCGTATCCATCTGGCTGATTTTTACCAAGGCGTCAACCTTCCATGCCTTGTACACATCATCGCTGCCATTCTTTCCCTTTTCTTGGTAAAAAGCAACCATTACATCGCGGTGTGCATTTTCACCCGTCGGCAACTTAAAGAGCATACCGAAAAACTCTTCATAGTCATCGGAGTTTTTCCACATGGTGATACTCTGCGCAAGGCTCGGTTGATATCCGGTGATTTCTTCTTCCGGTATATCACTTGAAATGTAATCGTAGGTTTTTACCTGCGGATTGGTCGAAAGGGTGAACGTCTTTGATTTTTCAATACGCCGCCAATCGGGTGCGCTGTCGGTTCCTACGTTGACAAACGGCACAACGTGCGTTTTGCGTACCAATTTCTTTTTTGCCATAGTCTTTTTCTTCCTCCTCTTTGGCATTATTCTTCCAGATAACTACAGGCAATCGCTGCGCTGTAGGTGGTAAAGTCTTTATCATCCTTGCCGATAAATTGCGGCAAGGTGAGCGCTTCGCATGTAATGTCTACATCTTCCCCTTCTATCTCCACTCCGTCTAAAGCGCTGGTAATGGTATATGCATACTCGCGGGCTTTCTCGGCGTCCTTACAGCGGATATAGTAGGTAAGATTCCATTTTACGAAGCGTGAGCCGTCGGTATAGCGTTGCTGTGCTGCGGGGGCTGGATCGTGCCGGAGCGCCGCTCCGTCTTTGTCGGCGTAAGGGATAAGGTCGTTATAGACGGTAAAAGGAATGAGCCTTTTTTTTCAACCCACTGATTAACCCGTTCAGCTATTTTTAAGCATTTCATTAACAAACCTCACCCATTTTGAATGCCATCGCGCCTTTGCCGCCTCGAACCATTTCGCGCACGCATTCGGGTTACGTTGCTTGCTGTGGTCGAATTGCTCCCCGTAATACTGCGCCCGTGCATACGGTGTCTGCCAGATTAAAAGCCCGCTCCCCATCGTTGTATTGATGATAGCCGACTTTTGCAGGACGCTTGTTTCAAGCGGGCAAAAGTAGTTACTGTCTTTGACAACAAGGTAATCAAGATAGCCTTGCACACTTTCAATGCGTTGTACGACATTCGCTTTTATAATCTTACCGTCTTCGGCAAGCCGCTTTACTTTAAATTCGATTGTCATACAAGCGACAGCTCCCAATGATGCACCAGCGAACCTCTGCCAGCGGTGTAGCATGGAGTTACGGCGCGGACGGTGTATTGTTGTCCTTGCCAAAATACCGCGCTGTCGGTTTTGGGTATAAATCCGCGCGGGGCGCTGTTTACCCCGTCGATAAAAAGAAGTAATTTGTCGTCCTTTTCTTCACCGACGGTTCCGCGCCTTACGCTGTATGCCGGCACTATCCGCACGTGTTCGAGTAAGATACTTTCCGCATACTCCGCGCCGCCGTCGCGGTTTAACCCGCTTACCTCTTGCACGGTGCAGGAATGGATTAAAAGGTGTCTACCGATCATCGCATTACCTCCTATCGCACTCCGCCGGTGATATAACAAAAGAGCTTAAGCCATTCGTATTTTTTTGCCTCAAGGCTCTTTTTTGTGCCGCTCCACGAATAGCCGCCGATACTTTCGCTCGTCGTTACGGTGTCATTGCCGCCTGCCTGATAATCTATTTCAATCATCATACAGATAGCCTTTACGATGCCGTCCGCTTCGCGCTCTACAATAAGACCGTCGTCGTATAACCCTTTGACAAAGAGAACGTTTTTTAGGCGGTATGTGTTAAACTCCGCCGCTGATGGGATAACCGCTCGCCCTAATTCGTCCGAGTAAAAATCGTAGGTTACTTTATCAAAGGGGGTCATTGATTGCTTATTCCTTTTTCCCGCCCTTTTTGACGGGATCGTCTTTCGGCTCCGGCGGTTCCGGCGGTGTCGGTGTTCCGCCCTCTTCGGGGATATATCCTACTGTACGCATTCTTATTGCCTCCTTTTAAATCTTGTCATAGGGCGAATGAGCGGACGGTTTACCGCCCGCCTGTTTTCCTATTACGCTGCCGTATGCAGGTAGATACCGTTCTTCTTGTTTTCGTACACGTCGGCAATACCGTATGAACGGTAATTGAACGCCCAACCGTCGGCAAGCTGATTTTCTTCCGGTCTGAAAATGCTTACAACGACATGCTTTGAAAACTGGATAAGAGCGCTTTTATGAATAATCATAAAGTTGACGTCCTTCGCGCTTGCGTTCTTTTTGTACCCGCCTTTTTCCTCTCCGCTGCCCTTGCCGTTCAGCTGGTCAATAGCAGTGTAGAACCGCGCTTGCGGAACTTTGATAATGCGTTTTTTTCCAATCTTTGTATTGGTGATAGAGGACTTTTGCAGGTGGCTATCTTTCAACGGGCAAAAATAATTACTGTCTTGCAATACCATACTGTCAAGATAAGGCTGTACGCTTTCTATCTTTTGTTTTACGATATTTTCCAGCCGCTTACTGTCCAGATGTTGTGCAACTTTACACACAAGAAATTCAACAATCATACAAGCGACAGCTCCCAATGATGCACCAGCGAACCTCTGCCAGCGGTGTAGCATGGAGTTACGGCGCGGACGGTGTATTGTTGCCCTTGCCAAAATACCGCGCTGTCGGTTTTGGGTATAAACCCGCGCGGTGTACTGTTTACCCCGTCGATAAAAAGAAGTAATTTGTCGTCCTTTTCTTCACCGACGGTTCCGCGTCTTACGCTGTATGCCGGCACTATCCGCACGTGTTCAAGAAGGATGCTTTCTCCATACTCCGCGCCGCCGTCGCGGTTTAACCCGCTTACCTCTTGCACGGTACAGGAATGGATTAAAAGGTGTCTACCGATCATCGCCTTACCTCCTATCGCACTCCGCCGGTGATATGACAAAAGAGCTTCAAGCATTCGTATTTTTTTGCCTCACCGCTCTTTTTTGTGCCGCTCCATGAATACCCGCCGATGCTTTCGCTCGTCGTTACGGTGTCGCTACCCCCTTCCTGATAATCTATTTCAATCATCATACAGGTAGCCTTTACGATGCCGTCCGCCTCGCGCTCCACAACAAGCCCATCATCATACAACCCTTTGACAAAGAGAACATTTTTAAGGCGGTATGTGTTAAACTCCGCCTCGGTTGGAATAACCGCTCGTCCTAATGTGTGAGAGTAAAAATCGTAGGTTACTTTGTCAAAGAGTGTCATTGATTGCTTATTCCTTCTTCCCGCCCTTTTTGCCGGGATCGTCTTTCGGCTCCGGCGGTGTCGTGTTGCTGGTATCAGCCGGCGGTTCGGGCGGTGTCGTGTTGCTGGTATCAGCCGGCGGTTCGGGCGGTGTCGTGTTGCTGGTATCAGCCGGCGGTTCGGGCGGCGTCGGTGTTCCGGTTCCGTCGTCTTTCGGCTCCGGCGGTTCGGGCGTTGCCGGCGTTCCGCCCTGTTCCGTTACCGGCTCTTTTTTCTGCTCCGCGCCCTCTTCGGGGATATATCCTACTGTGCGCATCTTTATCGCCTCCTTAATTTATAGAGTGTAAATAAGCGGACGGTTTACCGCCCGCCTCTTTTCCATTATGCTGCCGTATGCAGGTAGATACCGTTCTTCTTGTTTTCGTACACGTCGGCAATACCGTACGAACGGTAATTGAACGCCCAGCCGTCGGCAAGCTGATTTTCTTCCGGTCTGAAAATGCTTACAACGACATGCTTTGAAAACTGGATAAGAGCGCTTTTATGAATAATCATAAAGTTGACATCCTTCGCACTTGCGTTCTTTTTGTACCCGCCTTTTTCCTCTCCGCTGCCCTTGCCGTTCAGCTGGTCAATAGCAGTGTAGAACCGCGATTGCGGAGTTTTGACAATGCGGCTTTCAAATGTCGCTAACAGCTCTCTTGACTTGGTGGTATCAAGCGAATGAATAGCGTTGAAATGCGCGGGGGTAAGGAAAAGGTAGCGCCCTTCCTCCGGCACTTCCGCATCATCGAGCGTACCGATCGCCGCGGTAATCGCTTGCATAACAGCCCCACCATCGGCGAGCGTGGCCGCTTTCTTTGTTCCGGCTTTTAATGCGTATTTAGCGAACCGATACGCATCGAGTTCAGGGGTAACCTTGGTACGGATAAACTCGGCGGCAAGGCGGCCAAATGCAACCCCTGCCGTTTCCTCGTTATCCATTGCGTCAACGGTAAAACGCCGCCCGCGGTCAAAGTCGCATTTGACCGTTTCGTTTTTAAGGTCAACACCGCCGGATACATACCCATCATTACGGCTATAGTCGCCGAGGCCGTCCATGTCCAACTTTGGGATGACAAACTCTCCGGCGTTTGCCCCTTGCGTTATCAGCGCGGGGTTTGTTTCCAAAACGGCCGTTTTGGACGAGTATTTGTATACATCGTCAAGCTGATCGATGTACTTCTTAAAGGTAAGAATGTTATTCGCCATGTTCTTTTATTCTCCTTGTATTAGTCTTTTTCAGGCGGCAAGCCCATTACCGCCCGTGCTGCCGCCCGCTCATCGGCTGCGTGCGAGCCGCCTTTCATGCTGCCTTGTACCGGTGGTGCGGGAGCGGTATCGTCGGCAAGGATGTTTTTTTGATCCTTCGTAAGGGCGGCAAATAAATCATCAAGCGATTTGCCCTTTGCCTCTTCACTGCCGAGCTGTTCGGTGAGCTTTGCCGCGAGGGCATCACGGGTAATATCGTTGACAAACTTTTTGCCGCTTAAAAAATCCTTTACTTGGGCGGTTCTCTCAAGGCTTGCAATCTTCGCTGCCGCTTCTTTTTTTGCCGCCTCCGCTTCCGCTTTGTACTTTTCAACATCGGCCTTTATTTGCTCATGGTCTGCAAAGCCTTCAAGCGTTTTATTCGCTTTTTCAAGCTGCGCTTTAGTTTCCTTAGCCTCTTCTTGAGCGGCGAGCGTCTTTTGTTTTTCGCGCTCTATATCCTTGCCGTTCTCTGCCATAATCTGGTCGATAACGGCGGCTTCAAGGTTAAGCCCTTCCAAAAATTCTCGCTTCATACATCTCCTCTTTTATATTCTTCACGTTACGCATCGTTTTACGGCGTTGCCCGCCGATCGTGAGTGCTGATCTTTTTTATTACGCGCCTGTCAGCTTCTGCGCATTACACCTTTATAGTTAGGCTTCCGGTGTGTTTTTACGGTAAAAACGGAAAAAATCTTTTTAATTTTACGATTGCAAAAACGATAGCTCCAACAAGAGCTGTTGAAAGCATTATAACGGTAATTGTCAGCCGGTGGATCGTGTCTTTTTTTTCGTCAATTAGGGCTTGCTTTTCCGCTATTGTTTCGGCTGCCTCTTGCTCGGATTTGTTGTAGGATGTCCGCAAATTCTTCAAGGTATCCCGCTCCGTCTGTAATTGATTGTTTAAGGTGTTCGCTGTTTTCTCTGCTTGCTGCAAGCTCACCGCTAAGGTTTTCGCTTTGCTCTCTTGCGCCCTCAATCGCTCCGCTAAGTCGCTCGCTTGAGATTGCAGATTCTGTCTGCTTATTGCTAAGCTCTGCGATATGCTCTCTAACCTGATAAGCTCCGCTTCCGTTATCACGTACTCCTGCCCCTGTACAGCAAGCGGCAAGCATAAACAGCACAAGGCAGATAAGGCAAACAATAAAAACATTCTTTTCATTCATTCACCGCTCCTTTTGATTTATCGTATTTTTTTATACACAACCACCGTTCTGTGTTCTCGAAAATCTTACACAGCTGATCCGACAAGCCGAAGCGTTGCTTGTTGATTTCGATAGATTTTAAAACATCGCCATCATTATGCCGTTCACTCGCAGCCTTCCAGTCAAAAAACATTTCAACTAAATCGGCAAGCGTAAAGTCATCTATTCCATTGTCATAATGCTCAGGGTGATGGCTGTTATGAGAATAATGGTGATCAAGAGCCGGTTTTAATTCTGCCAATGCTTGTTTATACTCTTCACTACCATACGTTAAAGCTTTTAACCGCGGTGTCATTTTATCAAAAAACATTTTTTCCGGTTCATGCAATTTCGATTCATCGTGTGTTACAGCCCTGTTTATCAGCTCTTGCAAGAATTGCAAGAGTAAGGCATTAACACGCTTTATGTGTAGCAATGTGTCTTTAGCAGAATCGTATCGCTGCTCATTCATCAACCGCTCCTTGGTGATTCTCATTTGTACCTATCCCTTCATAAGTTCAAAGTGGGGATTGTCCCAACCCTTACCCCACACCTGTCCATATCCGCCTGCGCACCAATCAAGCCCGCATTCTTCACCGATAGTGCCGATTTCTTTCCAGACTTGCTCCGGTGCATTCCACCAGACGCGGCCGTCTTTTACCGGTGCAATATCAACAGCATTGCCGCCAAAATGCCGGGATTGCGTCGTCTTTGTTACAATGTGCTTATTCTCATCTTCCGTTAAAAGATATAAGCCCGCTTTTTTGCGGAGTGCGTTTACCTCTTCAAGCGGTTTACGCCCTTGCGCATAATAGGCAAGCTGTGTGTCGACTGTTCGATCGGTTTCAAGCACGATGACTTCTATGCCGCGCTTTTTTAGCTCGGCTAAAAAAAACCGCGTTCGCTTTGCCAGTTCCGGCTTAAGCCGATCAATATCCCGTATCACTCCCATCGTTAAACCTCCTCAATTTTTTTAGCTTCCAGTTTATGGAGCACTTCAAGCAGCGCATCCGCCTGCTTTATTTTCTTTTCTCGCTTTTCTTTGCAAAATTCAACACGGATAGCATCTCCCAGTTTTTCAAAAAGCGGCTGGTAGGACTCATACATCATTGCTTTGCCCTTCACCTCACGGAGGTAAATTGCTGCCGCCCTGCGGGTGAACTCCTTCGCAATTGCGTATGTCTTACTTTTTTCTATCGGTTCAGGCGGGTGCGCGGTGCATCGTCCCGCGTTGTGTATTTCGCGCTGTAGGTGGCTATAGAGTTCCTCGTTCAGTTGTTCGATATAGCCGTTAACCGTCTGAACGGTTAAATCTTCAAATCCGTTTTTGTACAACCGTTTATTAAGGATCGCCTCTGCTCGGTACATACAACAGGAAAGGCGGCTGATGCCGGTTAATAAATACGATATGTCCGGCAATATATCTTCTGCTCGTTCTTTACGGAGTAGCTCTATCCGCTCGCAGGCGTCTTTCATGAGATACATCAAACCGATAGTGTCAATTTTTTGCTTTTTACCACCGACCGGCACCTCTACCGTCTGCCCGAAAAGAGAGAATTTTCCTCCCTTCTTCATCATGAGAATAAAGGCCAGCACAATAACACCCACTATAATAAATTCGCCATGTGGCAATGTTTCTATCGTCATTAGTTATTCTACCTTCGGATAGCGCTGTTTTATTTCTGCTATCTTCGCAAGCCATACGGCTTTATCTATGTCTCCGCGCATTACCTGCATACCCAGCGGATCCGCTTCTTGTCGATAGGCGGCTTGCCTTAGATTGTCGATATAAAGATTGTATTCTTCTTTTGATAGCTTACCTTCATCGTAAAGCTCTTTTTTTGATTTTTTTACAATATAATCACCTTCAATTTTTTCATCGGCCTTGAGCTGAATAAGACCGGCGGAAACCTTTTCGGCGTCCGTCATATCGACAAAATCCGTACCGGCTTCATTGAGCTTCTTGCCTTCGGGCACCGGGACGAGCCCTTCTTCAACCAGCTGCGTAAACGGCTTTTTAGTCCCTGTCTGTAAGTCAGTGTACATACGGATATCATCGCCGATATTGGCTTGTATATTCTTTCCGTAAAGGTACGTAATTCCCTCTTTTTCTTTCTTCGGCTTCTCGCCGATAACGTGACTTGTAATGATATTATTTTCAATTTCAAGTCTTTCTACAAATTCCATAGCATAACCTCCTTTTATTCGTCTTTTACCAATACCCAGACTATAAAAGTCAAGTTTCGAGATCGATTTTCTTCGGCTGTTTTTAGGTTTGAATCTTTTGATGTGTCAAAAATGATTTGCTTGGTATTATCATACTGCGACACTGTCACACCAGTGGCTGTGTCATTTGTTCTATGGGTATCGCTCGCTTGAAAAACACCAGAACAGCCGGTATAATCAAAACTCTCATATCCTCCTTGTCCTTTTTTAAAACTGCCCTTTATATTCCTGATAGCATCCTCTTGCTCATCATCTTGAAAGATATAATCACCATTCTTGATTTGTTCTTTAGTCAATTTTTTGGAACTAAACGGCTTCGCATTTCGCCCTTTCGCTCTAAAAAAGTTACCGTCATAGTTGACCTCGTACCAACTATAGCCCTCAAAATGAAGGGCGGTATCTTCCAGCGGGCTTTTCATCCCCGGCCCTTGGATATAGCCGTTTTGAAAGATTTTGATTAACAAATTATTGGTATACTGATTCGCTGATGCAACAGATTGGCTTATATGCTGTTTTACTTCTTCAGTAAGTGCGATATTGCCCGTTTCACCTTTCAGATTTTTAAAAATAAAGTTGACATTTTTTTTAGCGCCTGCATCCGTTTCGACTACTTCTACGCTCGGCGTTCCAACATTACTATCAACACTTGCCCGTATCTCGTTTATGCCTTCACAGCCAGATCCCGTCTTTCCGTTTTTTACTACAAAATGCTGCTGCGTATGATTGGTAAGCGTTGCCGTAAAGACATTCTCTCCGCCGGATTCGTCGCTTGTTTTAGTCTGTTCGATACTCTGGATAAATATGCCTGTCGGGTATATCATTGGTATGAGGCATCCGTATTGCATAGCATTACCCCGCAAAGCAGACGTTTATCACACGGTCTGCTTCTAAACAGGCAACCCGTACACCCGATACCGTGCCAATAATGGTAACAGTTGTATCATCATTAAATTCAAGCTTGTCATCCACTGCCGGCTTCCAAAACCCGCCGGTGCCGTCTTGACCTACCCTTGCGGGGCTGTTATATGTTCTTTCGATAGTAAAGCGGGCATGTCCTTTCCCCTCGGGGATAGTAATATCAACCGTAACCGTTGAAACCCTGTCCGGCGGCATAGCGAATATACCTTGACCTGCTGCAACATCTTCATCGATATGCCAGCCGCTTGCACCGATATTACCGCGGGGAAACCCTTTTGTATATTTCATTTAAGCCTCCCCCTCATCATCACTTCCAGGCGTTCCACTAGGCGGCGTATCGCCTTGCTCCATCGGCTTACTCAACAAGAGCTTTTGAAAAAGCGATACCTTTTCGTCTTTTACAAAATGCGCAATAAGTGCGGCGTATAATTCATCTGTGATTATTCTCATACCCTTATAGTCAGGCTGAAATGAAAAAACCCGCAAAAAGATGCGGGTTTTTAAGAGAAATGTTTTATTTTTTTTGTTATAAATATTTAAAGTTGTTTTTGAGCTTTGCTATTTTGTCCGTCGACGGTGGTATACATAGCCGTGCTTTTTCATTGCCTCTTCCCATTCTTTTTCGTAGCGCTCTCTATCTTCCTGCGTTTCCTCTATCATATTTCCCATTGTTGAGATATGTCCCGTTGTTTTCCCCGTCCGTGTGTCGTATGTTTCAATGTCGCCGTCTTTTGAATATCTTATGCCTATATGATTTTCTTTGCTCATTCGTTTCCTCCTAGTAAAATGAGTTTTGTACGGTTTAATATAACCATGTAATCAGCACGGAACGGACTTGGGATTGCTCGTATTACGTCATATCCCATAAGTGAGGCAAGAACGCCTTTATCACGATTCCTCCAGCCGTTACTGATGATTTTATCGTTTATTTCTCTTGTTGAATAGCCTTGAGCCTTTAGCTCTTGCGTATATCGGTAAATAAATTCATTTACGACATTCGCTTCATCAATGATCCGTGCGCTCGGATCTATTGTTAGTGTTTCGGTCATGGTGTAATGCTCCCCGCGTTGACTTGCTCCAATGTTTTGGTAATGCATCATCTCGTCAATAACACGGCGCAAATCTTTACCTTTTGTATAATCCGCCGCTGCATACATCCCTTTTCCATGCGCCCTGCCGCCTGTTCTACAATCGACATAAAAATCGCCGCTTCGCAACATATTGATATACTCATCGAGTTTCTCTTTGCTTGGTGCCGTGTATGTCCGTTGCGCTATAAAGGTATCATCTTTTACTGCCTTTAAAAATTCGGTTTTGTTAAGTACGGTTGGCTTGCCGTCAAATCCTTGCGCTTTTAATACCTCGTTTATATCTTTGAGGTCTCGTTTAACAAATAATCTCCCTGCTAAATCCTTTCCTTCTACTAGTTGTGCTCTTTGCAACGTTGTCATCGTTTGCGTGTGTTGCGCTTTTGTAACAAGGGTATCTAAACTGCTGCTTGCAACATAGAAGGTATCCGCTTTGGCGTTCATATCGGCTATCTTTTGTACAACCGTTTGATTGACCGGCTGCGATTGTGTAAATGCGTGCACTACTTGCGGCTTCAACGCCTTCGGCTGTTTTTCTCCGTTCGGCATACCGATATACTCTCTTGCACGATCGCGCCTGATACCGGTTTGCTCGGTAAAGTCTCGCGCCTTTGCCTGCCATTCGCCGATTTTGCAGCGGGCGGCGGTGTTGTCAACTCCGGTGGCTTCCTTTACCGCGGCTTCTTTTTTGTAGTGCCGTATCGTCCGTTCAATGCGCCTTAATTCTTGCTCGCCCTCATAACGGCTGTAGCTTTTGCCGTTGTAGTCTACCGTCTCCTTGCTCATTTCGTCTAAATCGTCTTGGCTGTAGTGTTTTTCCATCCCTTCAAAATACGGATAAAAGGAATGTCGGCAGTTGATACCGCAGATACCATCCGCCTCTCCGTAACCGCATACACTAAACGGCAGGTATTTTTCGCTTTTGCCGCTTACGCTGTATACCTTACCCTGCCATTCTTCATGTTCAGGTCTTGCTCCTATATGCGCGGTAACCTCTACTAAATCGCAATCGAGCGCCTCGCAGTTATCCATCGTTTGCTGTGAAGCGGTTTGATTGACACCGGTTAGGATATTCATACGAACGGCGCTTTCAAGGCTGCGCCTTACCGGTCTTGCATCACGGTTGTAGGTTATCATCGTGGTAACGCCGCTCTTTGCTATCTCGTTTGCCGCCATCTTCATTGCCGTATCGTAATCGAATGCGCCGCTTGTTACTTGCATATAGGCGGCGTTTGCCTGTTTGAGAAAGGTTTTATTCGTTACCTCGGCGCTGGTAAGGGTAAGACGTGATAAATCTTCATGCGTTTTTTTTATTGTCGCAAGCATCATTTGCGCGTTATTATCGCTTATGGTGCGACCGGTCGCTTCAGCAAAAATGCGGTTATCGGCGCGGGCGTTTTTTATCAGGGCATCGTTAAAGATTTCCTGTATCTCTTGAACAATGCGCTTATCGTATTTATGCAATATCCGCGCAATATCCTGTTTTAATCCGCCCGCCTCGGTTAATACTTGCGCTTGCCATTTGGTTGCCTCGGTGATTTTACCTACCCGCGCAAGACGCCGCGCCATATCGCGGAGTATGTCAATTTCAAGTTGTGAATAAATTTCTATGAGGTCATCCGAAAGACCGGCAAGGTAGCGGGGAGAAAGCATGGGTTATTCTTTCCCAACCATATCCGGATGTTGTATTGGAGAAAAAGGATCCTTTACAAGATCGTCTAGCATGTTTTGCCGCTGTTTCCTCATTGTCTCTAATGTGCGTGCATATTTCCCTGAAAAAGAAAATGCAAATAAATCTACTGCTAATGATAATTTTGATACAAAGCATAGCAATCTGTCGGCATTCTTTTCTCTAAAGCAGGACTGCTTAAATCGGGTTATATCCATAATAACATCTGTACAATATGCTTCAAGTTTTTCAAGAATGCCATCTTTTCTAAGTTCTTGAAAAACCTTATGCAGTTTCTTCGTACAATCTTTTTCTTGCTTTTCAATCTTATTAAGATATATTGCAACATCATGACATAACTCTGATGTTTTAGCGGCATATTGAGAATCATCATAAATAAGATGCAGTGCCGCGCGATTACATAATTCAAAAATAACATCATCAATATTATCTTTTGTAATTTCCATTTTATACCTCCTTCCTTTACGCTAAATCAAACGAACTGGATTGCACCGGTTCAATCGGTACATTCGCTTTAGCCGTTAGTTCATCTTCTCCGAAAAAGTCTCGCCGATACTCCCATTTATCGCAAATGCCGGCGTTTATTTCGTTGATTTTAGTTATCTTTGCTCGCTCAATATCTTTCCGCGTAGCATCATCGTTCCATGTAACGGTAATATGGCTATCATTGCTCCCCAAGCCGTATGCGGCTGCCATATACGCAAAGACATCGGCGCACTGCTGATACTTTACTTCTATTTCGTCTTCTATGCGGTCAATGATTGCGTAGAGTTCCTGCCTGCCGCCTGAATACTGCGTCGCGGTTTGCTGAACACTTTCCATATCGGAAATCGTCCCCTTGCCGATATTGCAGGTAAGTTCAATGCGGCGCAATATCTGTTGGAACATTTCATTCTGTGAAGTGGTGCGGAGGTCGGGGGCGTGTTCGGTAATCTTCTTGCCGTCAGGGCTTCCGTCCCCGTCTATCATCGTAACAAGACGGTTAAGGCTTCTTGTCATTTTCACCCCAACCGTACCGCCGTCCCTTATCACCCGCTTTTCAAACATGTCGCGGTCGGCAAATACCCGAAGCTCTCCGCCTTCCTGCTCCCAGTTCATCCGCTCATACTGTTCGTCTGCATCTCGTATCAGATTTTCAGCACCGGCAATAATTGCAACCGGTACATTTGAGCCGTCAATTTTATTGGTGCTGTGATTGCGAAACTCAATAATCATCGGCTGCTTAACGTGCTGCCATGTATAGGAAGGCGTTATATCGGCGGTTTGCTGGCAATCGGTTAGATTGACCTTATGCATACTTCCGAGGTCGTTACGGTATAAGGTGCATTCAACCGAATGAGCGCCGTCTTTGTAGGTGTGCTGCTCTACCAGTAGATAGAGCTTTTTGCCGTCTACAATCTGCTTGAAAATGAGCGCGCCGGTTAGGGTGCCGTCAAAATCATAGCTTGTCGGTAAGTAGTTCCCTAATGGCAGTGCTTCATATTGGAGCTTGCCTGCACTGTAAATCGGGCGTATCAGGGCGCTGCCTAAAAGCGTGATATACTCAACGATTTTATCTATGTTTGCATCTAAATGCTCCAATACCGGTTTGATAGCCTCGCTTCGCACTTCGATGGCAATTTCACGTAATACCATCATGGCAAGCCGTCCCGCTATCTGGTCAAGCACGCCGCATGGTGGAGCTTTCTCGTTCCATGGAGCCTGTCCCGCGGCCATGTCAGCCCATAGCCTGATACGCTCATACATCACGCTTGAAATATGCGTATCGATACCGGTTACTTCTTTGATGGTATAACTTTTAAAGAGGTTCAGTATGTTCATAAAAAATCCTTTTATTGCTTCAAACATTGTGCGTCTACACTCCCTATAGTCATCTTACGCCCCCGCCCGCCGGTACACTTTTTCCATTGCATACCGCACCGCGTCCATACAGTGATCAGGCTGCCCATCAGGATAGCCCGTCATTACGTCTCCGCTCCGCTTGTCTATTTCGTACTCATAGAGGGTAAACTCATCGGCGGCGTGTGGACACCGTACCGGATCGATGATGATAGCGTCTAAGCCTTGCAGCCATTTATAACCAGCAGCCTTGCTACCTGCTCCTTTTAAAGCCTTGTGCATATTCGCTCCAAACGCCCGAAAGTCTGCGATACTTTTCGGCTCTTCACTATCGGCGGTAATGCGCTCTATTGCTATTCTGTCTTGCTCATCCTTTTGCCGTGTATCGAACCGGTACCTGTCATACTGGTTATTCATGTGGTCTTTTAAGACATCGAACGCTTCTATGTTTCCGTGCTTATAAAGTCTTAACTCATCAAAAACATAAAGCGTTGCTTTTTGGTATGCGACTGCTACATACTGGAACGGATCGGGGTAATAGCCCCAGTCAACGCCGCGGTATAGGTAATCGAATGTTTTTATCTGGTCATCGGTAATCGGTTGCAGCTTGACATTTTCAAAGACGTTTAAGCCGGTGCCGGTTGCTTCTCCAAGGTAGATATTCTTGTATGCCCGCTCGTTCGTCTCTTTTGTATGCGCTATATCGTGTAGGATTGCTTCTCCCAGCCACGCCGCCGGTATGTCGAGATAGGTGGTGTGTATTACCATGCGGTTGCTATCGGAGGTGCGCGCTTCGATATTACACCAATGCCGTGTAGCACTCGGTGGGTTATAGCTTTCAAAGATATAAAATGTCTTGCCGCCGCGTAATGCCGATATACGGATATTCTGCAATTCATTTGCTGAAAATTCGGTCTTTTCCTCTACCCACAAAATAGCAAAATACCCCGATGCTGTTTTCAGTGATTTGATTTTCTCCGGATCATCGCAGCCTGCAAATAATATCCGCTGCTGTATGCCACCTCCGCGGTTGTAGATAATCGGCAAGGCAGCAGTTTGACTGCGCGGTATCTGGAAACGGCGCTCAAGACCTAAAAGCCTTATTGCCCATACGATCTGTTCAAACACGGAACGGCGCAAGGTTTTAGCGGTCTTTCGGATAACGAGCGCGTTATAATCTGGAAACATAACAATCAATAGGACAATGCAAATCGAGATAAACGACGATTTACAGCTTGCCCGCCCGCCGGTAAACGTATACCGCTCTTTTTTATGCGCCATAATTGCCCTGAATGCGCTATTGTATGCTTTTGCAAAAAGGGTACTACTCTGTAGTGTCATCTATCTCTATCCTCAACATGTTATCTTCTGGAGCAGTGCTTTCAGGCGGCGGGGCGTCTCCATACCCCCGCGCCCGTCCTTTGGTTGCAAGAATAAAGCGGATCATTGCTCCGTCTCCACCCCGCGCTTGCTCGAACGCCTTACCCTCTACGAGGTCAAGCCCTGTTTCAAGCTCGTCTCTATACGCTTCCCGTGTTTCTTCGTGCCGGTCTATATTCGCCTTTGCCGTATGCCAATCGCAGCCAAGAGCAAGAGCTATTGTTGTAATTATGCCTCCTGAATTTTTTATCGCTTCAAGCAGTTCTTGTCTTTTGTAGTGCTTTTTCTTTCTGCCGCCCATGCCTACCCCTTCGGAATTTCGGATTTATGAATAAAGATCGGGGAGTATGCAATTATCGGCCACGAAATCTCCTAAATCGGCGTTAGCCTGCTTGCTATTGCCTTTGAGAAACACTAATACATTTTCGTGAATTTTTGCCGCCTTATCTGCATCACCTTTTACGAAGGCGAGGATATTTTGATGTACTTTTGCTATTTTTCTCGATTGTTTCGCATCGTGTCCGGCGGTGTACGCCTTGTTGCCTGCTACATTTAACAAGATAATTTCATTATAGTACGTCAAACCGGCATCCTCGAACGCCTTTATAGTGTCTGGAACAAAATTGTAATATGCGCCGGTCTTTTTATTGCGCACCTCGCCAACGACAAAAACAACAAAGCGATTATCGTTTAGATAGGTGCATGCTTTCCGAATAATTTCGCGATATGTTTGCATAAAGCGTGGATAGTCCATATTGGATATATCCCCTTCAATATCGCTATATGTTTCTAAATCTGCATACGGGGGGCAGCTAAAGAGGAAATCATAACGATCAAATTCGTTAAGCTGTGTGTCCATTTTCAAACTGTCGCAGCATATCCATCGAGGCGCATGCTTATTGCCATTACAGATATAGAGCTGCTTTTCATTTGCTGCTATTTGCTCGGGGCGTATATCAAAACCGGTATAGTCCATCTGCTTATAACTTGCAACGATACCGCGTACGCTTCCGCCTGCGAATGGATCTAAAACCTTCCCATCCGGTGTGCAAAACCATGTATACATAGTCTCGCATAATACAGGATCAAAGATACTAAGTTCTGTTAAGGTGTTTGCGGTGCCGTTCACTTTTTCTGCATTTTTCTTTAGATGGGACAACATTTTATTATCGCGCCCCTCTTCGCTTTTTATGCCAATGCTTTTCCATTGCTTTTTTCTATCCTGCCAATATCCTTGGCGGGTATCTAATACGGAAAAAGGTGGAACGAGGAATTGTTCTCGGAGCGTTCGCTTTGTAATATCTTGTGTTTTTTTCTCAAGCGGGGCGAGGTCGATAGTTCCGCTAGGAAGTCGAATATCTTCAATCGCAATGTTTAAATCTTTGATAAAATCGCGGACAGTATCGGCAGTCATTGACCCGTATGTACTGTTTATACGAAGTAGTAAATTGCGCGCCGCGCTTTCGTCTTTACAATCAACATATACAACCGGCAGGGGTGGAATGATTTCTCCGGCATGCTGCATTGCCTTCAACGCCTTTACTCTGCCGTGTCCGTCAAGAACGTAGTTAGTAGCACCGTTCCGCCAGATAAAAAACGGCGTTGCAAATCCGTAATCGGCAATACTTTTCCGTATCTTTTCTATATCGCTTTCGTCTCTGATTTTTAATCCGCCTTGAAATTCGGTCAATTCTTCAAGCGCGAGAGTATGAAGCGTTTCACATGTAATGCGTATCATACCCTTATAGTCATGCTCAAGGCGATTTTTAGGATGTTTTTAGATTTATTTGTTCATTTTAAAATATCCTTCAATCCTTTCTTACTGTTTGGTTTTTTGACAAGATGTTTTTGCAACGCATCAAAGCAACAACAGCAGAGATAGTAAGATATATCTCTTTCTCCCCAGGTATCACCTAAAAAATCCCGATACCTGTATGTTGTTTTTAATTCTTGGCAGCGTTTTATTTTTAGATCTGCGCTAGAGCCTATCTTATCACCGCAGGAATCGCAGTAATATATTTGCTCTTCTATGGGCATCATTCTTGTTTCTGTTTTAATCATTTTTCATTCCTCCACCAATTCCCCGCAGGGGCTGCCGTCGTCGGCAAAGACATAGTTGCTAAAGAGCTCACCTACTTCATACCAAACGATTCCCATCTGTATAGTCTCTTCCTCTCCTCCATCTATATCTATACCGCAAATAAAAAAGAAAGAACCATCTTCTTTATGTTGTACCCATCCGCCGTGTTTTTTAATTGCTTCCAGCACTTTTTTATTGCTTTCAAACGGCTTGTATTTCGGTTCGGCGGGCGGTTTGATAAGATAGGCAAATAAGTAAGCTACGTCAGCATATCCATATGAACCCATAAAGCGTTTGGGTGAACTTTCATCTCCTATGCTGGTCAATGTTGCTGGGCTCTTCGTTTTAACAAATGCTTTCAAATCTTGCACCGTATTCGCAAAAATACATTTACTCCCCACCTTCAATTCATCCGCATTAACCGCGGTGTATACTCTCGATTTGTCAAATTCCATGATTTATGCCTCCTCATTTTTATAGTGCTTTTCAATACGGTTAAATACATCTTGCGCAGTTAAAAAACCAAGCACATCATCGTCTGTGTCAAGTCTTTCCTTTTCAGTCATAAGACCTTGTATTTCAAGTAAATCCTTCCGACGACCATAGCTAAAGTCATGCTCAATGACAGAGCAGACCGCGCCATCAGAGCATGGATACACGATATGAAAACCGCCGTGCAGTTCGCTAAAATCAAAAGGTATCTTTGCTTTTTCAAGCATATCTTTTAGCTTAAAAATTTCATTGTATTTTTGTTTGTTCACCATTTCCTTCATCCCTCTTTAAAGCGCTTTGTCAGGACATCCATGATAATTTCTCGTACTGCAAGAATATTTTTTGTCTTGATAACTGCAATCTTCACCAGCAATACTGCGACCGTAATGGGTATAGCGGTGCGGAGCAAAACATGGACGCTTTACACATTCCTTGTCAGACACATCACAAATAACTCTTTTCCCTTCTATTTTTATTTTAATCTCCATGATTTATTCCTCCTCGCTTTTGTAAAAATCTTCATTATGCCTTGTTACCGTTGATTGTGCTTCCGCAATAGATTCAATCTCTTTTTCGCATAGTCCTAAATATACAGCCTCTGTGCTTCTCAAATTCTCAAATTCCATATTTGATAAGTCTTTAGTAGCTTCCAAAAGAATATCGAAGACATCATTCTTTTTCTTTGCCCAAACTTCTACTTCTTTGGTAGTGATCGTTTTTTGGATATACGCCGAATACCGCTTAAACCCTTTTGCTTTCATTTCTTCGATTGTCATTTTGTTTTTTCTCCTATTGTTTTATTCTGTTTCTTATTTGGTGCAGATATGCCGTTGGTAAAAATACATGTTGAAGCATACATTCAGAACTGCAATAGTACAGTGGAATACGCAGTTTCCCATCAGCTGATACCCATTCGCCGCTTTCTTGCTTTCCTTTCGGAATAGGGCTGCCACAGATTGTGCAATATCGTTGTTTCATCATTTTTACTTTACCTCCGTAACATTAGTGATATGTATGGCATACACCGGTTTATCGATATGTAAATCCGTATCTTTACCGTCTACAATTTCAATCTTTGTAATCCATGCCTTTAGTATTTCTTTTGTATAGCCTAAGCGAAAAATGCAGGGGGCAGGAAAATTATCAAAGATATGTGGCTTCTTATCAAAATCCCAATGATGTTCCCCATATTTTAAAACAGTGAGGGAAATCCTTTGCGTCCAATACGGTTTTATTTCCCGATACTCTACCGTCTTCTCGCCGCTTTTGATTTTTTCATACCATTCTTTTTTCAGTGGAAAAGTTAGCATTTTATTTTTTCTCCTCCTCTCTAAATCGCTTCCGCTTCCCGCAGCTTCGGCCGGTAGCTTTCCCAGAAGAAATTGAACGATTTACCCTTTTCTTTCAGTCGATCAATAACAGAACTGTCAAGCATTGTTTTTACCCACTCGTAATTACAATTACCCGCAAGCCAGAGCGGGCGATTGCGCTCATACCGTTCGCGGCAAATAAGCGATAAACAGCGCATCTTTGCATCTTCGTTTTTACCCTTATCGATTTCGTCGATAACAAGAAACGGAATGGTACAGAAATACATCGTCATCTGATATTCTGTTTTCTTTGCTGCATAGCTGTTATACGTTGATCGAAGCCTTAGGTCTAAAAGTTCCCATGTTGTATATATTCCGTTGTTGAGTATCGCCGCCGAACTTGCAAGATGACTTTTACCGGTTCCGCCGTTCCCATACATCAAAACAAACGTATCGCGCGGATTTTTGGCAAGTTCATAAAGGTCATGAAGATATTGCGCCGCTTTTTCATTTACTGGCTCGTAGCTGCTAAAGCTCTCGTTAAAATATTTGTCTCGAATCCCGATTTTCAGCAGGTGCTTTATTCGCTGTTCCTCAAACTTTTCTCGTTTTTTTTGTTCTTCCCGCTCTTGCATACACAAAGGGCATTCTGGCGGCTTGGTCGCCCCGTCTAGGTGCATTACCTTCACATTCCCGTGCTTTTCGCAGTGAAAGACTCCCTCTTTGCCGTGAAAGAGCGGCGTATAGTTTTTTGCTTGCTTTATTTCACATGTACGCATAATTCCTCCTTGAGCTTAAAACGGCATCTCTTCTTGAGAGCCGGTTACGTTGTAGTCAAACCGCTTATTTTTTCCTTCCGGCGGGGATCGTGCGTATTGCTGTTGCATTTGTAAAAATACCTGCGGGTATTTTTTTCGCAATTTTGAGCCGGATATGATATTTGGGCACCAGAAATTATCCGCCGTTTTTGCCCAGCGGATTACTTTTTCAATGTCTTCATAGCTGCGTTTATCAATACGGCTGAGTTTTTCTATGTCTTTCGCCCATTGCGTAATATGCTTTTGACTGGTAGTGAAATGAGGGTCTGACTGCCGGTGTAGGTCATAGAGTAGGTGCGCTAAATGCTCCGCTTGTTCCGGAATTGTTTGTGTTTTTTTAACAGGCGAAGGGTTTACATCCCCGTCCGGTTCTTCCGGCGGGGATACTATTTCATTAACATCACCATTATCATTAACATCTACATCTACATCAAGGTTTGTGGTATTCGATGAGGGTTTATAGTACGTGGTACCATAAACCTCTTTTTTAATTTTTGATACAACTTGTTGTGATACTCCATGTTTTTCAGCGGTTTCTTTTTGCGTTAGTCCATTTTTTAAGTCATCACAAATACTATCTTGTACTTCTTGCGGTATTTCAGGCCGTCCGCCTCTTTTCCCGTCTTCGGTGTTTTTTATGCGGCGGGCTTTGGCATTGTCTATAGCTTCTTGTATTGGAAGCCATGCGCACGCCTCAAGCCCTGTAAAATCAGGTTCCGTACCGTAAAGCCCGTATTCAATAATTGCTTCATAAAACTGATAGCGCAATTCTTTGTCTAATAGTTTTAATTGTTTTGCAAATGTTTCATAAAAGATAAAACTTTCCGCCATATTGAAACTCCATTATTTTATTGTTTACGCATTGATTAACGCTGCTGCGCGTCGTGCTTGCCTTTCTTTTTCTTGCGCCTCTAATTCTGCTTGAATAAAGAGGTCGCCTTGCGCAAGCGGCAAGAGCTTTTCATAAAAGCCTTTTACATACTCTCGTTTTATTTCAAAGCCGTATCCTTTCCGGCCGAGGTTTTTACAGGCGAGTAATGTTGTGCCGCTTCCGGCGCACGGATCGATTACGACATCGTTTATGTCGGTAAAGGTGCGGATTAAATGTTCCAGTAATTTAAGCGGTTTTTGCGTCGGGTGAATTTTCGGCGTTGCTGTATCGCGCTCAAAGTCCATGCAATTAAAAATCATCTTGCCGTTATTGTTGAATTTAGGCAGTTTATCCCGATAAAAAATGAGCCCATATTCACAATTACCGACAATACGCATATTCGCTTTTAATACTTGCGCGGAAAAATTCTTCCGAAATACCAGATTGATATAATTGTTAAACCCGTACTGCTTTGCCGCTTCAATCAATTCAAATTGCTGTTCAAACGCGCAAAATAACATCATACACGGGGCTTTTCCTTTTGCTTTCGGCTCTTTGATTAAAAGATTGTTGCAAAAGTGGAAAAATTCAGCAATTCTAAAACCCGCCTTGCTATCGGTGTCAAAAAATGAAGAACGCGCGTTTTTACTTTCTCCGTTTTTATTGTCCCCGCCGATGTACCAACTTGGATTAGAACCGTATGCGTTCGCTCCAAGCTGATACGGTAAATCGGATAATACGAGCTGTGCTTTTTCTATATAATGCGCTTTCCAATTTTGAAATGAATCATGATAGAGTTGTATCCGTTCCATTTATTCGTATCCATTCACTTATTTTGAAATACTCCCCGCCGATATAAAAGCAGCAGGGAGTAAAGGTGTTAAGCAATCACCGATACTTTGATATGTTCTTTCAAGTATGCAGCAATCCGTAAGCGCGCTTCATTGCGCCATGCTCCGCCATCAGCTTCGAACAACGCAGCTTGTACCGCTCCGTTATCACCAGTTCTGATACGCAATAAAAATTGACTTTCAGGCTGCGCAATTTCTCTGAATGTTCGATACGGAGAAAGACGAACAATCGGCTTTATCTCTCCCTTTTCTTTCAAGGCACCGCTCATGCCTCTTTTGACGGTTACATGCTGCGTAATACCGTCATCATCCGTATCGGCCGTGTCAGCTTGCACTATTTTTGAAACCATCAGCGCAACATAATTAAAATCATCGCCCTCTTTCTTTTCAAAAAGAGAATGTAATTTGATGATAAATTCTTCTTGCGGCATAAACTGTCCAAATGGGAAAGTCTGCATGTAATTATCAAGCCTCGCGTTTACAAGCACCTCTCGAGCTCTCTCTTCTCCCGAAAGAGCAGAGCACAACATAACTCTTTCGGGATCGTCAACAACAGCAGTGTAATAATTTTCAAAATCGAGATCATCAATATTCCTCTCGATAAAATCAACAAACCCTGTAAGTGTTGAAATCTCGATAGCAGACGCCTTAGGCTCATACAGTACGGGTTCTAAATCCTGCGCACTGTATGTTTTACCATCTACCTGTACGGCATAGCTGTCTTTTACCAGCTGTTCAATCTTTTCGATTGCTTCTTTTCCAAAATCCATACGTTTAACCTCCTATGGCAGCTACTGTGCCAGCTTTAAAATCGAGCGATTGCTGCTTCGGATCATCTTCAAAAGCGGCAAGCTCCCCATTGTCGGTATCAAAGAAGATGACCGTTTCCGCCGGTTTAATCGGAGCGAGACTAGACGTAACCGATATATGTACGGTTGCTACTCGCCGCGTCTTTTCCGGTTTTACTTTCAACTCAATTTTGATACTTCGCGCTGCTTCCGGCTTGGTATTCTCATCGTTCACGTTTGCAAGTAGTTTTTCATACTCTGCATTGAACAAGTCGATCACCGCACCGCCATTAAGTGTTTGCAATGCGACCTTTTCCATAACACACCCCCTCGCCGTCTCATCCGGCGTGTACTATTTGTTTTATAACCCGCTTACGGAGTCGTTAAATCCTTCCGCTTTCTTCATTACGCGCAAGGAATGCAACATGGCGCATTTCTGCGATTTTGTTCTGATAGTGCCGATACACATTCCGCCAAAAGATGTACATATTCTCATCTTCATGGAAGTAATTCATTTGCCGTATCGCATTATCACGATATGCAATTAAATAAGCCTGTGTCATACATTTCTCCTCGCTATGAATAAAGCGCGTTTGTCATATCGCAGTAGATAATCGCTGCGTCGATTTTCCGATGATAAAAAAGTTCATACTGCACCCGTTTATAAAGGTATGCCGTGTAGCTTTTTTTATATAGAACGTCGGCCGCTTTAAGTATTGTTCGATAATGTAGCTTGAGGCGCTATGCGCTTTCTCGCTCCGCTCCATCCGCGCAAGGCTTTGAAGGTGCCGGTTCGATCCCGCGAACTTGTTAATCATTTTAAGCGCAACTCTCACCCCGAGCCGGTACATATCGGCAAGCGCTTTTGTATCGTTATCTATGATGTAGCGTTTTTGCATATTCATAAATCTTTGATTGTCTGTTTGCGCTTCGCTGTAGTACGGAATATCGAACAATAACGGAAGCTGCCTACTGTCTATCCGTTTGATATTTGAGCGCCTCCCGCTCGTAAATCGCTTTACAAAGCGCAATACAAGCGCCCTCGTTTCGGCTAATGTCAAGCGCACCGTTGCACCGCAAGCTACACGTCATGCCGATATTTAAAATATGGTCGATAATAAAATCGCCGTATTTTGCACGGTTTGATTTTGTGTTGCCAATCCGGTGCGCCCCTTGCAACGCTCCACACAAAGGACGCTGCCAGCATACTTCACATACCCCGCCGCTTTTTGCCAGTGCATAGCGGCGCTGTTTTTCTTGCTGCTCTGTCATCTGTTATTCCTCTTTTAGGATAATGCCTAAATCAGCGGCTAATAAATGTGCTGCTTCTATTAGATACGCACATTCCTCTGTACTCGCTTTCGATTCACCTTGCGGAACAATCACGCCTTGAAACTCGGTATACGGATAGCCGAAACTTTCGCAGGCTATCATTTTAACTGCTGTTTTTACCGTTTCGTAATCGTTGCCGGTGTCCGCGCATATCTGCATGATATGCCCGTTTAAGTGATGGTTTTGCGAGTGCTCTCCCGTACTGCGCGGCCGACGCGGAGGCGTCAGGGTAACGCTGACATAATCGTTTTTCTTATCGCGGCAATAAGAAAGGATTTGCCGTATTCCTTCCTTGTCTGCGAGGTTGTTGGGAAGCTCAAAACAAAGATGCCCTTTATTAAAAACTCTATGCAGCGTTACCGTGATGCTTTTCATGCCTACATTCTCTTAAAAAAGCTCCTCAGGCACACCCTTTTGACCTTCTGCAAGCCTCTGTTCATAACCAGCATAAAGAATATCGATCAACTCCTTTGCGGTGTACCGATCCCGCATTGCACTAAAATCTTTAATATCTTGCAGTGTAAAAACCGGTGTACCGTCTGCATGCTTGCTATGAAATAGCTCGTCCAGTTGCTCACGTTCGGCGGCAGTTGCTTCCCCACCTTTCAGAGTAAAACCTTGCGGGGCGGCTTGCTGCTTTTGTGGTGTATTCGATTGGCGTTGTGCTTGCGACTTGCTATTTGACGGCTCCGGCGAGTCGGTATACCTTGTTCCATCCCATCTGCCCTCATAGATTGCCGCTGCAACACCGAGCATTTTAAGGCTGGTACTAAAGGCATCCGTTATCGCCATTTTAAACCCTTCATCATTGCTCACGAGCTGCCCTTTCTCAAGCTGAACGAGCTTTGAACCGCCAACACCGATAATAGGATCGCCCCATGTATCGCCGGTTTTAACGTATACGGCAACTTGCGCAAAACCTAATACTTCGCCGCCCGCTCCGGCTTCCGTCCAAAGCCGCATGATTTCGTACTTCCAACCGATACCGACAAGTCCGAATGTTTCACTCATTGCCTTATATCGCCATTGCGGATTTATATCTGTTTTACCGGATAATTTGCCGCCGGTGATTTTTCGCAACATATTCGCAGGCGGGCGTGATAGCTTGTTATAGATTTCCATTGCGTCCATCATTACCACCTCCTAAAACGGTATGCACTCGTAATCATCTTCACCGGCAGCGGGCGGCGTGCTTACCATACCGCCCATATTGCCATCGCGGGCGCTTCCAAGAAGCTGGATTGTCTTTGCAATGATAACAATCTTGCTTTTTGTCTGCCCGTCTTTTTGCCAGCGCTGTTGTTGTAGTGTACCGGTAATAGCAACCTGCTTACCCTTATACAGATACCGACACAAACCCTCTCCCTGTCGTCCATAAAATAATATGTCAAAAAAGCTCGCTCTTTCGCTCCATGAGTTACCGTTTTTGACACTTTCATTTACCGCAAGGTTAAAATTCACAACCGCTGTACCGCTTTGCAAATATTTGATGTCGGCATCTTTCGCAAGACGCCCGACAAGCGCAACAGAATTAACATCGTTCATAGCGCGCTCCTTTTACCGAATAACAAGTGCATCGGGTTGATGCACATGAACAAAAGGCAATCGATCGCCACCCTTAAAAAACAGCTTGGTAATATTTTCCGCTCCGGGACGTTCCTCAAGGATGCCGTCTTTTAATGCGTCAAGGATCGCCTTTTTATTTGGTTCTCTCGGCATTAAAAATTCTTCCGGCAGCTTTGAAAAATCCGCTCCACTTTCAAAGTCGATTGTCTTACCGCCGACATTTTGAATCCCAGCGCTGAAGAAATCAGTCTTGTATTTTTTCAACTCAAGACGCTCCATACCCCAGCGCAAAAGTTCCGTTACACATTTCGCACGGTTGGTAAATGCTTTTGACCGCTTAGTCAACCGGTCGGATTCTGCTTTAAAATTCTTTTTTTCTGCCTCCGCATTTTCAGCAGATAACCGCAAATTTTTGATAAACCGGCAGTAGCTATCAAACTTCTTTTTGAAAGCCTCTTCACTTTCAGTAAACCATGCTTTCATAGCTTCAAACTCTTCAGCTGTCGGTTCTCGCGGATCTCCGTTTTCGTCTACAATACTTTCCATCAGGGTATAAAGACTTTTTAAGTCTCCGGTTATTTCATACAATGTTGACATACTGTTATTCCTCCTCTCCATTTTCTGCTTCTAACTGCTCCGGTGTTTTTTGCACTGCAATTTTCAATGTCCAATACGACACGCCGTCTGTACCGATTTCTTTTCGTGCCTCAACAACATCGAACGATACATCGCCGCCTGCATACGCAAATCTTGACGCAATCTCGAAAAATTCATTTATAGCCATACTCCTCGTATAAAGTTTTTAAGCTCTTTAGACGGCCGTCTTTTAGCTTATAAGATGCGCGGGGCTTGCACCCGTTCAATTCCCTTCCGGTGCATCTCTTTATATACAGCCCGCGTTTTTCAGCTGCTGTAATGCGGCTTCTCCACTCGTTACCACGAATGCAACGCCGCCTTTTTTGTTTATGTCGTTAATTCTGTGCTTTTGCTCTGCCGATAAACGTCCGCCAACCGGACGCTTGCACTCGATACCGACGAACCGTCCGCGGTTATCGTAACCTTCAAAATCGAGCGTTCCTTTATTTGCTGTGCGGATAAAGCGGCGGGCTTTGCCGGTGCCGATTGCAAAAGCACCGGTGTTTATTCGCTGGATTGCAAGACCGGTTAATTCGATTACGGCTTTTACCTCGCGGATTACCGCATCTTCTGTAATTGCTTTGTTGAGCATAGAACTATTCTTTTTCATACGCTGTCTTTAGACTCTCAAGTTCTGCATCTGAAATCTCAAAAAGCTGAACATCCGGCATAAACCGACGCTTTTGATCTTCGAGTGTGTCGCAGAATCCAAAGGCGCATAAGTGTTCCCGCCTAGTCCCTTTATCATCAAAATAGACTTCTACAGCCTTATAGTTCATTCTTTTACCTCCCGCTGTTTAGCGCAAAAAAAAAGCACGTAAGGTTGACTTGCGGTTTCCCTACGTGCTTCCGGAGTGCTTATGGCTATCCGTCTCGCGTTTTAAGCGATTAAACAGACAACCGCAATAACCTGTTTAACCGCTCAAAAACAACCGATGTAATCGGCTTTTCTGATTGATGGCAAGGCAAGCCGTTTGCAAGCCAGCCGTAACATGGTCTTGCGCGTCTTACCTTTACTCTTACAGTTAGAGGTTATTGATTCGTAATGTGGTGCTGTGATAATCTGTTAAGGTATGTACTGGAGGCTATCTAGTGCATTTTTTTGAAATTTTGGCACACAATTATTCTGCGGGGATGCTAAGAAACAACCTGATGCGTTTGCACGGGGCTTGACTTTCTTTTGAAATTATGGAATACTCGTTCAGTCTTGCTAAGACGGTTATGTAACGGGCCATTAGCTCAGCTGGTAGAGCAACAGACTCTTAATCTGTGGGTCGCAGGTTCGAAGCCTGCATGGCTCAGATGAATAGGAGGTTAAGTAGCCTAAAGGCTAGGACTTGACATTCCTAAGAATCATCGGTATATTGTTTCGACTCACTTTGTGAGCGAGAGTGGTGGAATTGGCAGACACGCCAGACTTAGGATCTGGTGCCTCGGCGTGAGGGTTCAAGTCCCTCCTCTCGCAGGATTCCACAACAGTACATACCGAGCGATATATTTTGCGGGAATAGCTCAGTGGTAGAGCGCCACCTTGCCAAGGTGGATGTCGCGGGTTCAATCCCCGTTTCCCGCTCTTACAGAAGCGATTCGGTACACCCGAATCGCTTTTTTTTTAACCGGAAGTTGCCGGTGAAGAATCAACAACCCCGACGCGAGCGTCGGGGTATGTTGTTCTCATAAGGTGGTTGCAGTCGGCTTTAATACCCTTGTTACGACTAGGTATTAAAGCCTCCGCACGAATAAAGTTCTCTTGCGAGAAACCCTTTTAGTACCATAAGGATATGCCAATGAATTTTACGAAAGAATTTACCCCTATCGAAAAGTCTCGGATGAAACTTTCGATTACCGTTAAGCAGGATGAGGTGCAAAACCGATATGCGCTTTTAACGAAAAAATATGCGAAACAGCTCCAAATACCGGGCTTTCGTAAAGGCAAAGTACCGGTAAAAGTCCTTGAACAGAAATTCGGTGATACATTGCGCGCTGAAACGTATGACGAAGTAATTCAGAATGTATTGGAAGAAGTATTTGAATCTGCGGATAAATATTCGCGGCCGTTACCGTATTCACAGCCTGAACTTGACGGTACGCCCGATTTCAAACTTGACTCCGACTTGGTGTTTACTGTTCTCTATGATGTACTTCCCAAAGTAGAAATAGCAAAGACGGAAGGTTTTACGGTATCCGTACCCGAAGTATCCGTTACCGATACTGATATCGAAAAAGAATTGGCGTTGATACAGGAACGCAACGCGCTTGTCATCGATTGCGGTGAGGGCGATACTGTAAAAAATGATAATATCGTAACCATTAACTATGTGCAGCTTGATGATGCCGATGCGGAAATCGAAAGTTCAAAACGCAACGATTTTGTATTTACCGTCGGTAAGGGACAGTTCCATTACGGTGTAGATGATGAGCTTATCGGTATGAAGAAAGGCGAAGAAAAGGTTATCTCCAAGACATATCCTGCCGAACATATCGACAAACAGTTGGCCGGAAAAACAATCAAGCTAAAGGTTAGCGTAACTGCATTAAAACGTAAAGATTTGCCTGCTATCGATGATGATCTCGCGCAGGACGTAAGCGAAAAATACAAGACACTTGCCGATTTAAAAGCTGACATCTCAAAAAATCTTACACGCCAGGTAGAAGATGTTCTGAATCGGAAAAAGACCGACAACCTGCTGAAGCAAATGGCAGAAGCCAATCCCATTGAGCTGCCTGAGTCTATGGTTAAGGCAGAACTCGAAGGCCGGTGGGCTATGTTGGCACAGCGCTTGGGAATGTCTCCCGAAAGTTTGGAAAAATTGACAATCGATATAAACGGTAAATTATCAAAAGCATCCGCGATGACTGAATGGCGGGCAGAGGCTGAACTCCGGCTTAAGACTCGTATCATCGTTGAAAAACTGATGGAAGAGCGGGGCATTACCGCGTCTCCGGAAGATGTTGAAGCGGAATACGCCTCAATAGCAGAGCGCACGGGAGCATCCGCAGAAGAAGTTAAAAAGCATTATGACGGGAATCCTCGTGAAAAAGAGTATGTGATCGACGATATTAAGGAAAAGAAACTCTATACTCAGCTTTTTGAAAAATCAACGGTAAAACCGGGTGAAAAACTGACGGTAGAACAATTGCTTGGAGAGGGAGCTGCTGATGTCGGAACAGATGCATAGCCTTGTTCCTTATGTTATTGAGCAGACGGGAAACGGGGAACGCAGCTACGATATTTTTTCGCGCCTGTTAAAAGACCGTATTATCTTTGTTGATGGTGAAATAACCGATGCAACCGCCGATTTGGTTGTTGCACAGTTGCTTTTTCTGGAATCACAGAACCCCGATAAAGATATCAGCCTTTATATTAACAGCCCCGGCGGTTCGGTAACGGCTGGGCTTGCCGTTTACGATACGATGCAGCATATTCATCCTCATGTACAAACCATCTGTCTGGGACAGGCGGCCAGTATGGCTGCTGTTCTGTTGGCAGGGGGAAGCAAAGGAAAACGCTTTGCACTGCCTTCTTCCCGTGTGATGATTCATCAGCCGTGGGGCGGCGCACAGGGACAAGCCAGCGATATTACCATACAGGCACGGGAAATACTCCGGTTAAAAAAATTGATTATCCAATATTGCGCCCATCACACCGGAAAAACGGAAAAGGCGGTTGCCGAAGACATGGAACGGGATTTCTTTATGTCTGCGCAAGAGGCCTGCGAATACGGCATCGTCGATATGGTCATGGATAGGAGAAAAAATGCCTAAATTAAGAAGTGATTCTTCTTTAATCTGCTCTTTCTGCGGTAAGCGGGAAGATGCAGGCCGAAAAATAGTACCGGGACCGGGAGTCGCTATCTGCGATCATTGTATCCAGCTTTGTAAAGAATATTTGACCGCTTATAAGATGGCTACGCCTTTACAGCTTTCAGGGGATATTCCGACACCGATGGAATTAAAGACCTACCTTGACGAATATGTTATCGGGCAAGAGAAAGCAAAACGGGTATTATCGGTTGCCGTCTATAATCATTACAAGCGGATTATGCATCCGCCGGCTGACCGAAATGCCGTTGTTATTGAAAAATCCAATGTCTTACTGATAGGCCCGACCGGTTCGGGAAAAACGCTGTTAGCACGGACGCTTGCACAAAAGATGAAGGTTCCCTTCGCTATTGCGGATGCGACTACTTTAACCGAAGCAGGTTATGTCGGTGAGGATGTTGAAAATATCCTGTTAAAACTTATCCAGAATGCAGACGGCGATATTGCCCGTGCGGAACGCGGTATTATTTTTATTGATGAAATTGATAAGATTGCGCGGAAAAGTGAAAACGTGTCGATTACCCGCGATGTTTCGGGTGAAGGTGTGCAACAGGCTCTGTTAAAAATTGTTGAAGGAACCGTTGCTTCGGTGCCTCCGCAGGGAGGACGCAAACACCCGAATCAGGATATGTTGAAGATCGATACGTCCAATATTCTGTTTATCTGCGGTGGTGCCTTTGTCGGGCTTGATACGATCATTCAGACACGGGTTGCAGAAAATCCGATGGGGTTCGGAGCCGATGTACGGTCTTCAAAAGAAAAGGATTTGCAGGAGTTGTACGACAAGCTTATCCCCGATGATTTAGTAAAATTCGGTATTATCCCCGAATTGATCGGGCGGCTTCCTATCAGTGTTTCGCTCAGCGATTTAAAGCTTGCAGACTTGCGCCGTATTCTTGTTGAACCTAAGAACGCGATTATCAAACAGTTCCAAGAATCGTTTAAGCTAGATAACGTTAAGCTGACTTTTGATGATGCCGCCCTTGACGCTATTTCTCAGCAAGCGCTGGATCAAAATACCGGTGCACGAGGCCTTCGTTCTATCGTAGAGAAGCTGATGCTTGATGCGATGTTCGAGGCTCCGTCGATGAAAGGTCAAAAGGCCTTGCATATCACAAAGAAGGTTATTGAAGAAACAGAGAAGCCTGAGTTAAAGCTGATTTCGGAAAAAACGGCATAGTTTGTCGAATTGTATTTTGTTTGACTTATTCTTTAGATAACATCAAATACCATAAAAAAAGAGCCGGTGCATTAAACGGGCGGAAGCTAAAACTTCAACCGTTAGCGCCGGCTCTTTTTATATTCGTGCCGCTTTAATTAAAAAAAATGAGTTGCGGTTTAGTTGCGATATTGTACGCAGATGAGGGCACCCAGTACCATCAGGTGAGCGGAGAGCTGCTGCAGGTAGGTTAGTAAACCGTGCACACCATGTATGCCGCTGTTAAATGTTCCGATAAAATCAATCAAAATAATATTGATGATCCATAAAACGATAAAAATAATTAAGATTACATTTAAAATTTGAGGGGAGAACGTAAAGAGCCCCATCAGCAGGAAAAAACCGGCGATAAGTTCACATACGGCAATCGCGATGATGATGATTGTGCTTATTGTTGAACTTTTTACCAGCTGTGTAAGAAAGGTAACCACCGGATTTAAATTACCGGCGCTGGATTGCATAAGACCTGTTACTCCGCTGACCAGTAAGAAAAAAACAAGTGCAATTTGTAAGATGGTGATACCCATACTTCGTCTCATAAGAACCTCCAAGTATCTTCTGTAAGCGACATCCTAAAACTTCGGTTTTCTAAAGATGTCTTGTATAATATCGGCGGATAGCGTCAGACTTTTACGGTATTGGTAATTGAAAATGGTGGAAATTGTTTGCGCAATTCGGATTCTAAATCATTTATGAATTATTTCTCCCTCTTGCCTGAATATGTCCCGCCGTTTATACTTCCCAAAATCAAATCTAAGAAAAACCTCTAAAGGCTGAGGTTTTTAGAGGTTCACATGTGTAATAACCGCTATGCAAAATCAATTCTTCAATGTCTTTTTTCTATAGAGCCGATAGAAGTGCGCGGGGCAGATGTTACGGTGCATTCGCTTTCGTATGATTCGCGTGAGGTACGGACAGGCGCCGCTTTTTTTGCCTTGCCCGGCGTGCATACCGATGGTTCAAAGTTTATCGATGCAGCTATTGCGAAGGGCGCCGTTGCGGTTATTCATGAAACAACACTACCATTATATCAAGAGCATATTTGTTACGTTCAAGTGCCGGATGTTCGTGCCGCAATGGCCGCTGCTGCTGCCGTTTTTTTTGAGGAACCTTCCAAAGACTTGGCAACAATCGGAGTAACCGGTACGGAAGGAAAAACCAGTACCGTTGATTTTATCTGGCAGCTGCTGCGGCTTGCAGGGAAAAAAGCGGGCTTTTCTTCGACCGTATCTTTTTCATTTGGAGATGAGCCGGTCGCCAATCCGGCGCATCAGACAACGCCCGAATCGGTTACAGTGCAGGAACGGCTTGCCCGTATGCGGGATAACGGCTGTGAATATGCAGTGGTGGAAGCATCTTCTCACGGGCTTTCTCCCCGAACGGCACGGTTATTGCATGTTCAGTTCGATGCAGGCGTATTTATGAATGTGACGCAGGAACATTTGGAATTTCACGGTACCTTTGAACAATACCGCTACGATAAAGCGAATTTATTCCGCTCATTAGATAGCCATGATCATAAGAAAAAAAACGGAACGGTTGCGGCCTTCGGCATTGTCAATCTTGAAGACCCATCTGCCGCTTATTTTGCACAGGCGACAAAGCAGCCCGTATTCGGATTTTCCGTACAGAAGCATACCGGTGCTGCTGGGGCTGTTTCGTTCTCAAACTTTGCAGGCGGCTTATCTGCCGATAACGTGCATGAAGGGGCAAACGGTTTAACCTTTACCATTCACGCAGCGTTTAACGGAGTGCAGAAAACGTATAAGGCCGCCGCTCCGGTAACCGGCTTTTTTAATGTGTACAATATCCTTGCTGCTCTGATCGCCGTTCATAATTTAACGGGACTGCCGTTTGATATGCTGGTGCCGTTGCTCAATCGGCTTATGCCGGTAAGGGGGAGAATGTGCCGTGTCGAAGCGGGGCAGGGCTTTGAGGTGCTTATCGACTATGCGCATACGCCGTCATCATTCCAAGTAATTATGCCGTCTGTCCGAGACCGTGTTAAAGCGAAAGGCGGTCGTGTGATTGCCGTATTCGGTTCGGGCGGAGAGCGCGATACCGTTAAGCGACCGGAGCAGGGAAGAATTGCCGGAGAATACTGCGATACGATCATCCTCACCGACGAAGACCCCCGCGGCGAAGACCCTGTCGAGCTTTTGGAGATGATTGCCGCAGGTTGTTCTAACAAGAAGCGCGGCGAAGAACTGTTTATCATTCCCGACCGGCCGGCTGCCGTCCGTAAAGCTTTTTCCCTTGCGCAACCGAATGATACGGTATTGTTGCTGGGGAAAGGGCACGAAAATTCGATTATCGGAAAGAACGGCGCCGTACCCTATGACGAGTACACCGAAGCGCAAAATGCCCTGCGGGAATTGCGGAGGACACGATAGAAAACCATCAATAATTCTGATGCAGAGTGCCGAGAGCTGTTGATTTTTTGTTGGGGTTTCCAAAGGGAATACCTTTTGGAAATGCGCGGAAAAAGGATAGGGTTGTAAGGGAATGGAAAAAACACCACTCTGAACGGGGGAGGGAGCACTTCCCCTTAAACTCAAAACAGCTTATCCAGCTCCACTGAAGGGGATATGTCGTAGATAAATCCGTTGCGCTTGCAATATGCTTTTATTTCTTTTGTCAGTTTTTTCGTTGCGCCGTATTCGAGTAAATAGACGGTGAGTCCATACGTTTTACATTGAGCCAGATATTCCATAAAATATGCTCTGTCGTCTACAGGTTTTGCTCCAAACGTATTATTCTTAAAATGTATTTCGGTAAATACGCTTTCTTGATTGACCCCGTGTACCATTCCTTTAATGGAATTTTGCTGCATCGCTTCGGTGATAAACGTATCTCCGCCGTTAATGATAATGGGTTTATTCTCCGTATGTATTTCGCGTAAGAGAGCCATCAGTCCTTGATATATTTCGGATGTGTGATAATGATAATAAACGTCAGCGTTATCAAGAAAAAAACCGTCTATGCCTTTTTGAGACAAAAGCTGCGCTTTGTGTTTTATCCTTTTTTGCCATCTTTTATCCGCAACATTTACCCATTGTTCTTCGTCCCAATTTTCATAGTGTCCTAAAGCAATATCCGCAAATGCTGCATAGTCATCGCGGAATGTTTCGATAGAGCCGATGTTTAAATAAGAAAATATATGGACGTTTCCGTTTTTGTGAAGCTGCGCGATATCTTCTTGAGAAAAAAATTCCGCATCGATTACCAGTGTTTTAATTTCTTTAAGCTGCATCACTTTTTCATGATCCATACCAATCAGCACTTTATAATCTTTGGTGCTTTCTGCGGATATACCGTTTATTACAACAACTGCAAAAAAAATTACAAACAAGCAAGCGAGCTTTTGATTTCTCATAAATAAACCTTATATTGAGAATTACGGAATTATTCCGCTTATTTCTTCGCTGTATACACTACAGCGTAATCCTCTGCACTGCTTTTAGTAAAGTTGTAATCCGAATAAGCGGCAACGGATTGGAATCCTGCTTGTTCAAATAAAGCTAACAGTGTTTGGTGCTGTAACGGATGCAACACCGTAAAGTCCGAACTTACGGTATTGCGCTGCTTGTCGGTAAACTCTATGGTAAACTTGATATTCCCATCCGGTAAAAAATCATAGCGCCGTTTAAAAATAAAGACGTCCGTTTCTTTATCTTTAAAGTCCATTTTTTTCTCGGCAAGGATGCGGTCGTAATTGAGGACTTCAACAATAAAAACACCGTGCTCTTGTAAAGCCTGATACACGGAGCTAAAAAAACGGCGGAGTGCTGTTTCATCAGGCAAATGCGGGAGCGTATTGCCGAAACACAGTACGCCGTTACAGGTACCGAATTGCAGAATATCGGCGATGTTCGCTTGATGAAATGCCAATTCTCCGGATGTGCGGATACCCGAAGCTTTCTGTTCTGCGATCCCAATCATTTTTGCATTTAAGTCGAGCCCGTATATATCGTATCCTTCTTTGTACAACCCCACCGCAAGGTCGCCGGTTGCGCAGCCTGCATCACACAATCTGCCCGGCAACGGACAAAGGCGTCCGATAAAATCAAGCTTTTCCGCCTCAAGCGGGAAAAGTTCGCTGTAATGTTCTGCAATCAAATCGTATACGTTCATTCGCTTTTCTCCATCGCTGTGATTATGGTATACTATATCGATATAATATGCTATGGGAGAACGGTATGATCAAAATGACGAAACGGCTTATAACCTAATTTGCAGCTATGATAGATAACAGATATGGGGTGATTGTAAGGAATAAAGCTACTGCGGAAAGTTAAGCTGCAATGCTGTTTCCCCACAAATAATAATACACTCCGATGTTCCAAAGACCGTGTGCTACGGCTACCAATGCAATACTTACAGCCGGATGAAACACCTGTTTGAGCTTGAGATAGGCAATGCGGAATACGATTCCTGCTCCTGCGGCGAATATCATGGAAGAAAGTCCGAGGTAACGGTGCGCCAGTGTGAAGAGGAGGTGGGCGGGAAATTCGGTCAGGAGCAACTCAAAAGCTGCAGTAGTGTTAAATGCAGCAGTGTGAAATGCAGCGGATTTTTTATATCGACATTGCTGATGCGCTTTAGACGACTGCGGCAAATCTACGGCGTTTTCCGAATTGCTTTCCGATGTCTCCCAATTTTCCTGCAGCCGTGGTTCGATATAACCGGTATAAATGCAGTGCAGCCGATTCGGAGTATAGAGCCGGTATAGTATTTCTTCATACGCGGCTGCAAACACTGTATAAAAGTAGAAAACACACTGCGCATACAATCCGATCGGCTTGGGCGGAAGGGTAAACGGCACCGCTGAAAACAGTGGAGGAAGCAATAAAAAAGCAAATACCGCTGCAAATTCAATAAAGAGGAGTGCATCGTTTTTATTAAAGCCGTTCCATTTCATCCCGTTATTTTATCGTCATTTTTTCTTTAAAACGAGGTTACCGCTTCTCGTGAACCTCTAAAACCTCATCGAGTTTTGAGCGATGCTCTATTCTCTATCCATCCCAAGATATCGGCTTTTACTTCCTCTTTATTTGTTTCATTCAAAATTTCGTGCCGGCCGTTCTCGTATAGTTTTAACGTTACGTCCTGCATTCCGATGTCCTGATAGATACGGTAAAGGTTTTTTAGCGTTTTGCCTCCGTTTGAAACGGGATCTTCCGAACCGGCGGTAATTAAAACAGGAAGATCGGCCGGTATACCTTTTAAAGCCTCCTGCGTATGCAGTCTTTTAAGCCCGCGTATAAAATCCTGAAAAAAGCCTGCGGTGCAGACAAATCCGCAGTATTCATCGTCGATATATTTTTTTACTTCGTTTTCATCCCTCGAAAGCCAATCAAAGGCTGTGTGAGGATTTTTGATTTTGTTGTTATATGAGCCGAACACCAATGCATTCATAAACTTGGCAACGGATTTCCTTCCTTTAAATGTGCAGTTAAGGCTTGCTAGCAGCGAGGCAACGGATACGCTTAGGTTGGGGCCTGCCGAACCGATGAGAACTGCCGCTTTTACCGTTGTACCGAACCGTTCGATGTATTCCTGCGTTACAAAAGAACCGAACGAATGCCCGACGATAATAACCGGAAGAGTAGGATAGTGTTTTTGTATTTCCTCATTGATTTCTTTTTGATCTTCGACAACACGTCTGAATCCGTCTCCATCGGCAAGGTATCCCATTAAGCCGCTTTTTGAACCGGTCTTTCCGTGACCGCGGTGGTCGGAGGCAACTACGGCAAAGCCTTTTTTACATGCCGTTTTTGCAAAATCATCATACCGGAGGGCGTGTTCCGCCATTCCGTGCACGATATGCAGCACTGCTTTCGGTTGTTGTTCCGGGAGCCATGTATAAACGGCGAGAGAAGCACCGTCGCTCATTGTCTGATATACAGTTTGCATTGTCTTTGTCCCCCATAAAAAGTCAAGAAGAAAGTATCAACTTTCGATTGACTTTTTACGCACGTTCACAACGAAGTGAGAACGTGCAGATGATATACAAGTTTGCGTTTGAGCAAACTTGAGTAAATAAAAGCCGTGCCATTTGTACGGCTTTTATTTTACACTCCTTTTTACCTTACCACGTTTCTCGGCAGGCGGTCATAATACGTAAGGCACGGTTATAGCGCACTGCTTGCGGTTCGAGCATTTTATCCGATTCAGGGCATGGATCAAGCCGTTCTTCTTCAAGCTCATCGATTTGTGTAATCTTACCCTGTATGTAATCGGTTAGCACTTCCTGTGTAACTTCCAGCCGTATCAGCATTGCGCCGAAGCGGTGATCCAACACCTCTGAACCGAATCCGCGGCATTCTTCCGTCCATACTCGCCGACGCGCCTTCGCTGTTTCGGCTAACACCGTTTTTAGCGGCTTTATCTTATTTTCGATTAATGCCTGCAATGCTTTTTTATCCGTTCCCTTATACGCCTCCCAAATATCCAAGGGGAGCCGCCACTTATAGTAAAGCGTTTTCATCATCAATGCATAAAATTCGGCAATGCTGCGCTGCAAGGGATTAGCCGTGTTGGCTGCATCCTCGATAAAGGCTTGCTCCAGTTTCTTATAGACGGCATTCATATCGGTTGTCAGCGTCCGTATGTAATACAGAAATTTTGAACCGAGCGGGTCTTGATATAACAGATACTTTGACGGCGTTATATCATAATTGTTACCGGTTGTTCCTTCAAACAAATCCGGTTCACCCTGCCGCATCCATTCATCAAGCCCCATGCCGGTATAGAGTTTTAGATACTGCGCAAATTCTTCCTCTTGATATTTGATATGGCAGTCAAGGTAGGCAAAAAGTACCAAGCCGAACATACAGGTATAAAGCGGAGCTTCGCTGCCGTCATCACTCCATGAAGTAACGATAACTTCTTTGACTTTTTCCTTTCGGCAAGCCTCAATAGCGGCAAGCGTTGCTTCAAGTGTTTTCTTATGATGCGGTATATATCCCGTCCAGCGCCATGCACCGCCGGCAAACATGGTCTTTTTTGTGAGCGCTCGGCATGCTTGCAGGTGGTCGCGGTAATGGTTGGTCAAGCAGCTATAGTAATCCCAATACATCAATCCTACCTGATTGGGAATAACCGGCTCAACATCTTCTTTGTTATTGGAATAGCGGCCGAAGAACATATCATCCCAAACGATGGGTTTAAAGCCGTATGTTGTACAGAGGGTTTTCATAAAAGTAAGGTGATCTTGCATAATTTCCCTCTTTTCTTTGAGTCCGTTTTCATCCAAATAACGCCCGCGGCCTAGGTTATGCGCTTCGTCCATTCCGATATGGATAATATCCGAAGAAAATGCTTTACGTAACGATGCAATCATCCGGGTGAGCAGGGTTCGTACTTCAGCATTGCCGACATTAAAGATGTTATCAATATCCTTATACTTGTATTCTATGGCTTCCCACATAAAATACTGATCCATGTGAGCAAGGGTCTGAATACACGGTACCAACTGTATGCCGAAAATCTTGGCATAGCGGTCAACTTCCTGTAAATCTTTTATAGAGTACCGTCCGCGTAATGCACCGAAATAGGGAGCTCCTTCGACTTCGTACACATCTTCCATGTAGAGCATAAACCACGAATGTCCCATAAATGCCATTTCGCGAATAAACTGCTTCAGCATATCGATATGTGCAACCGCATTACGGGAAAGATCGAGCATTAAGCCGTTCTTTTCAAAAACATGATCCATGCGGAATTCCAATAAACGCTGCGCATCCCGCCTTGTATAGATTTTTGAATCTTCGATTGTTTGACTTTTAAGCAACAGCATCGACAGCGCAAAATAAAAATGCGGTGCAGAATCCGCTTCAATTTCGCATACACCGTTTCTAAAGGTTGCGGAAATTTCGGAACTCTTCACTTTTTTGAACGTAATGGGGATACCATCTTCGCTAATTCTGAGCGGATAGCTTTTCCGCAGCTCTGCAACTGCGAGCGTCATTTTCTTGTCAAGATCGGATAGATCGAGTTTTAAAGGTTTCAATGGTTTTTTTGCCGTACACATACCTTTTCCATTAATTGTGATATAATAAGTTTCATTATACCACAGTTATACTGAAATGGTAGTATAAATTTCCAATATATGGGGGCAGGCTGCTATGAAATGTATTATCGATAAAAGTATCGTTGAGCTTGGGATTACAAGCGTTGTAATTGGTGTTGCGAAAAATATAGATCCGCACGCAAAATTATCCGATTCATTTTTAAAGAAGCAAAAAAAGATGGAAGATTGGGCATTGCAGTGCGATGTTGATGAAGTTTTGAATAATCCGATTACTCAAGGTTACGCCGATTTGTTGCAAAATGTCGGGCGCAGTATCAAAAAGTATCCGCCGACCGTTCCCGCATTTATTCGGAATATTCAGCGCCGCGGTTCTATGCCGCACATCAATAGTGTTATCGATATCTATAATGTTGAGTCATTACATTCGCTTTTAGCGATTGGCGGGCATGATCTTGATAAAATAGACGGGCAGATAGAGTTTACCGTCAATAAAGAAGCGGGAGTTTTTCTTCCGATTTCATCGACGGAAAAGCATGTTGCCGAAACCGATTATGTATACCGCGACCCTAAAGGTATTATCGCATGGCTTGGTGTCCGCGACGGTGAAAATTATAAATTTGATGACGGAACAAAAAATGCAATCTTTATTATCCAAGGGAATGCCAATACCTCTGTTGAAATACGTGTAGAAGCGCTCAAGCGGATTCAAAGCGATTTAGCGGAGTGTATGCCCCAGTTGGAGTTTGAAATACAGGTTATCGAGGGGTAGCGCTCAACCGCTATTCGCTTTTGGTTTTAAGCACCGACAAGAAGGCTGACTGCGGTAACTCAACATCGCCAACCATCTTCATGCGCTTCTTTCCCTCTTTCTGCTTTTCAAGGAGCTTGCGTTTGCGGGTAATGTCGCCGCCGTAGCACTTCGCCAACACGTCTTTGCGCACCGGATTAACCGTTTCCCGTGCAATGACTTGGCTGCCGATTGCCCCCTGAATGGCGATTTTAAACTGCTGCCGCGTAATTTCTTCTTTTAACTGCTCGCACACGTGGCGCGCCTTGTTATAGGCGTTAGGCTTATACGAAAGCTGCGCAAGGGCATCCACCGGCTTGCCGTTCAGCAGAATATCGATTTTTACCAGCTCGGTTGGACGCATTTCGATTACTTCGTATTCAAACGACGCATAGCCGCGGCTGATGCTTTTGAGCCGGTCGTAAAACTCAAACAGTACTTCCGCAAGCGGCATTTCGTAGGTAACCTCCACCCGCTTTTGGTCGAGGTAGTTCATATTGGTTTGCACGCCGCGTTTTTCGATGCAGAGGGAGATGATATTACCGAGGTATTCCGTCGGGGTGATGATATTCGCTCTGATATACGGTTCATCAGCAGAGGCAATCTTGCCTTCCTCCGGGTATTCGGCAGGGTTGTCGCAGATCATGGTTTCACCGCTCCGCAGATGGAGACGGTACCGCACAGACGGTGCCGTAAAGATAACCGCCTGGTCAAACTCCCGTTCGAGCCGTTCCTGCACAATCTCCAAATGGAGCAGCCCCAAAAAGCCGCAGCGGAACCCGTGTCCAAGCGCAACCGAAGAATCTTTTTCGTAGGTGAGGCTTGCGTCATTGAGCTTGAGTTTTTCAAAGGCATCGCGCAGCTGCTCGTAGTCGTTGGTATCTACCGGGTACACGGAAGAAAACACCACGGGCTTTACAGCCTTGAACCCGGCACGGGGTTCCGCACAGGGACGATCCGCATCGGTGAGGGTGTCGCCGACTTGCACATCAGACACGGTTTTAATACCCGCAATGATGTAGCCGACCTCTCCTGCACGGAGAGAATCCCGCTGCACAAGGTCGAGAATAAACACGCCTGTCTCTTCTACGCGGTATTCCGCATTGCTGTGCATAAAGCGGATGGTCATGCCGGGCTTTATCGTCCCTTCAAACACCCGCAGGTGGATGATAACCCCGCGGTATGCGTCGTAGTGGCAGTCGAAGATGAGCGCCTGCAAGGGGGCTTCGGCAGAACCGGTCGGCGGCGGGAAGTGCTTCACAATGGCTTCAAAAAGCGCATCGATGTTTTTGCCGGTTTTTGCCGAAACCGCAACGGCAATATCGGAATCAAGCCCTAAATCGTGGTCAATTTGAGCAGACACCGCCGGAATATCCGCCGCCGGTAAGTCAATCTTATTGATGACCGGTAAAATTTCGAGGTTGTGCTCAAGCGCAAGGTACATATTGGAAAGCGTCTGAGATTCCACCCCCTGCGTTGCGTCCACAATCAAAATTGCCCCCTCGCAGGAAGCAATGGCGCGGGACACCTCATACGTAAAGTCTACGTGTCCGGGTGTGTCAACAAAGTTTAAAAGATAATCCTGCCCGTCGGCGGCGTGGTACGGAATGGTAACCGCTTGGCTTTTAATGGTGATGCCGCGTTCCCGTTCAATATCCATGTTATCGGTCATCTGCGCCCGATAATAGCGTTCGTCGATAACCTTGGCTTTTTCAATAAGACGGTCGGCAAGCGTTGACTTCCCGTGATCGATATGAGCAACAATACAAAAATTGCGGATATGGTCAATTGAATACATAGGTTCTCTATACTATTGGAAATACGGGCGGCTGTCCAGAGCGTTTTTTCGGTTAGATTTAACGTGATGCAATGCGGTCTCTTGCACTAAGCGGCGGAATTTTCTATACTAACAAGAGCCTCTTAAAAATCGATAGTTCCGGAGGTTCTTCCTAAATCAGAAACACAAAGGCATCTCTAAAACCGAAAGTTTTAGCGGTTCCTATAAGTGAGGTAATTATGAACGATATACGGTTATTATGGAAAGAAAGTATTGCACGCGCACTCACATCGATGCAGCCTGAAGGAGCTGAGGCCGTTACTGCAGAACGGATTGCAATGGAAACACCGCCCGATCCGACTCTGGGTGATTTAGGTTTTCCGCTTTTCAGTTTTGCAAAGGTATTACGCTCTGCCCCTGCTAAAATTGCGACGGAACTGTTACCTAAGCTGCAAGCTGATTCTGCACTCAAGGGAAAAGGTGAGGTGAAAGCGGTAGGTCCGTATATCAACGTCTTTTTACCCAAGGGTGAAACAGCTGCGCAAATCCTCAATGCAATTATTAGCGGAAATGAAAACTACGGAAAAACAACTACCCTTGCCGGTAAGAAAATCATGGTTGAGTTTTCAAGCCCCAATACCAATAAACCGCTGCACCTCGGACACTTGCGCAATGACGCTATCGGAGAGAGCCTCTCTCGTATTCTCCAGTTCAGCGGAGCGGATGTCTATAAAACCAACATCATCAACGACCGCGGTGTACACATCTGTAAATCGATGCTTGCATATAAGCTCTTCGGAAACGGTATCGATCCCGTAAAAGAAGGTATAAAACCCGATAAGTTTGTCGGTGATATGTATGTTCAGTTCCATAAATACAGCAAAGATCATCCTGAAGCGGAAGATGACGCGCAGGAAATGCTGCGGAAATGGGAAGCGGGTGATCCTGAAACGATGCAGCTGTGGAAGACAATGAACGGCTGGGCGCTGCAAGGTATTCAGCAAACATATAGCCGCACAGGAGTTTCATTCGATAAGCTTTTCTTTGAAAGCGATGTGTTCCGCAAGGGTCGCGACGAAATTATGGAAGGCTTAAAAAAAGGTATCTTTTATAAAGACGAGGACGGTTCCATTTGGGTTGACCTTAAATCGATCGGATTTGAAAAGAAACTGCTGCTGCGTGGAGACGGAACGTCGGTATACATCACACAGGATATCGGACTTGCGATAACCCGCCATGGTGAGTGGCCGTTTGACAAGCTTATCTACGTAGTCGGTAACGAACAAATTTATCATTTTAAAGTGCTCTTCTATATTATGAAGCTGCTCGGCTATGATTGGTACACCGGTTTGTATCACCTCGCTTATGGTATGGTGAACTTGCCGGAAGGCAAAATGAAAAGCCGCGAGGGCACCGTTGTCGATGCGGACGATCTGATTACAGAGCTCAAGAATAGTGCATTAAAAGAGATTGCCTCCAAAGGCCGCGAAGATGCGGTAGGAAATCCCGAAGAAGTTGCGGAAAAGGTCGCGCTCGGTGCATTGCACTACTTCTTGCTCCAAGTAGACACGATAAAAGATATGCTGTTCAACGCTTCCGAGTCTCTTTCGTTCAACGGCAATACCGGCCCCTATATCCAATACATGGGTGCGCGTATTTCTTCTATTTTACGCAAGGCTGATACGGAAGAAGGCAAAAAAGCAAAGACAGGTGTTTGCAAGCCCGAGCTGCTTAACTCCGATATAGAATGGGAATTACTGAAAAAACTCGAAGAATTCCCCGCTCAAGTAGATAAGGCCGCCGCTCAGTATGCACCGATGCTGATAACCAGCTATCTGTACGATCTTTGTAAGCTGTTCAGTCGTTTCTATCATGACTGTCCCATCCTCGGTGCGGAAAACGCCGATGTTGCCGCGACCCGGCTTGCGCTTGCGAAAGCAGTATACATCGTACTGAAAAACGCAACAGGACTGGTGATTGTTCCTTTCCTTGAGGTTATGTAAGAGCGCAACCTTTTAACGGCTGTATGAGAATCGGACGTCTGCATAGGTATTTGCAAAGCAGCGGCCGATTCCTGATACCCGGATACGAGGCAGATGAAAACCGGTTATTTAGCGGAACGGTCAAAACAGTTACAGCTGGCGGCGCTCTCCATTGCGCAGGGAATGCAAGCCGGAAGCTTCCGGAGTCATTTCCGGGGCAGGGGCATTGAGTTTGATTCGCTGCGGGAATACGAAGCGGGGGATGATATCCGCAGTATTGACTGGAACTTGATGGCACGAAGCGGCAAAACCTTTGTGAAACTGTACCGTGAAGAACGCGACCTGCGGCTTTTTTTGATTGTCGATGTGTCGGCTTCGATGGAAGCAGGCAGTACCGTTAATGCACCGCAAGAAAAAGCTTTGGAAGCGGCAGCGCTGATCACTTTTGCTGCGGAACATTTACACAGTTATACGGGGCTCCTCGCTTTTGACGGAAAGGTCGCGCGGGTATTCCAGCTCCGGCGCGGCAGAGAACCAAGTCTGCATATTCTGAGCGCTCTGGAACGGATTACCGTTTCGGGCAGCAAAAGCAAAGGAACCGCATTGGCGCCTGCGCTTGAAGCGGCGGGAAAACTGTTGCGGCAGCGGGCGCTCGTCATTATTCTATCCGATTTTAAAGTAGAAAATTTTGAAAAAGAGTTGGGGGTATTAGCACGCCGTCATGACGTTGCAGCTATCCGCATTACCGCGCCTTATGATGAAGCGCTTCCCGCCGCAGGGATATTGCGCTTTACCGACCCCGAAACGGGACTGGAGCGGCTCTTGCCGACCAATTCGCATCAGTTCCGGCAAGATCGTATCCGTCGTATAACCGAAGATACCCAACAATGGGAAAATACCTGTATACGCTGCGGAGTATATCCGCTTGTATTGCCCTACGACGGTAATACGGTAAAGCTCTTAAACCAGTTTTTTTTGACCGGCAAATACGGTATTCAACCCTTTAGCCGATACCGGCCTCAGGCGGATACGGTATTATGAACGGGGTTCTCATTCCTCAGCGTATCTTTGTCGGCGATACGGCACAGTTTCTTTTTCCGCTATCCGAAAAAGAATACAAAACATTAACCGGCAGCGGCTTTACCGTTGCCGTCCCTATTCCGCTTAAAAACATGACACAAAACGATGTGATGACAATCAACGAAATCAAGATTGTTACACGGGAATCACGGTATTACCTCGCTATTACATTTGTCCCATGGGAAACAGGCGAAATTGAGTTTCCGTCTCTTACTTTCTTACAGCTACACACTAAACTTCCGGCGATTCCCGTTGATTCGCTCTTGGGAACCGGTGAACGGGTAAGCCTCCAGCCGCCGAAGCCGCCGCTGTTGCCGCCGGGAACTGACTTTCTATTATACGGCGCAGCAGTTTTAGGTGTTGGGTTGTTGGGAGTGTTAGCTGTCGGAGTGCGGCTGCTTTTGAGAAAGCTGCGGAGAAGAACGCTTGGAACGGCAAGAAAGCGGCTTACCGCACTTCGTAAACAGTTAAAACGGCTTTACAAAGCAGCAAAGAAAATTCAAAAAGACTTACCTCCGCCCGGTGCGGCTTTCGCTACAAATCCGATTTCTGCGGATACGAACGCGATCGCCGCCGGAGAAATTCAAGAAAATACGGACAACAGGAAAGCTTCAAGCCTTACGGATGAAATCTCAAGGAATACGAAAAATACCATAGAAAGCTGGTATGCGGGCATTGACCGCTGTCTCCGCGAATATATACGGGCTTTGTATATGGACAACACCCTTGAAGCCTTAACAAAGGATGAAGCATATTTTTTAAGTGCGACATACGCAGAGTTGACGGAGACCCTTACAGAATTGTTTGCTCCGAAACGGAATATAGCCGATCTGTTTTGCATCTTTTATGCTATGTTGGAACAACAGCGCTTTGCAAGCACTCTTTCCGATTTAATCCGCAACTATACTGCCGTTTCGCAGGATATGCTTAAACAAGTTCCGCGTATTGCCGAAAAAGCAGAAGCCGAATACGCCTTACTCACCTAAATAATTCATCATTTTGAATTATGAATTTGCTCTAATTTTATTGTAAATTTTGCTTGCATTTAAAAAAAACTGTGCTATAATTATTCCTATCTTTTGCAGGGAGACTCGGCTGATAGTGTTTTTCTACGCGAAGCAGCCTTTTGACGGTTTTTTTACCGTATCCTGCACTATAAGTTATAGGAGGCTTATATGTCCGTATTAAGTGTTACCAGTGAAATTAAAACACTGCGTAAAGTATTGCTTCATAGGCCTGGTGCCGAACTACTTCATTTAACTCCCGACACCTTAGGCGAACTGCTGTTTGACGACATTCCGTTCCTTAAAGTCGCTCAAGCAGAACATGACGCCTTTGCCAAGATTTTGAGAGATAACGGAGCTGAAGTTCTGTACCTCGAAGACCTTGCTGCTGAAGCAATTAAAAAACCGGAAATTAGAACAAAGTTTATTGAACAGTTTATTAACGAAAGCGATGTTTATTCCGAAAAACACAAAGAAAGCATCCGCGAACTGTTGAACAACATCAAAGATAATAAACAGCTGATTTTAAAAACGATGGAAGGCATTGATATTAAAGAACTTAATGTCAAAGGCAATGCTTCATTGGTAGACTTCGTTGCCGATTCCGATTCGTCAATGGTTGTCAACCCTATGCCGAACCTGTATTTTACCCGCGATCCTTTTGCTACAATTGGAAACGGCATAAGCTTAAATAGAATGTTCTCCGTTACCCGTAACCGTGAAACGATCTATGCCGAATACATTTTTAATCATCATCCCGATTATGCCGGTAAAGTACCCAAGTTCTATGATCGCTATGATCCGCCCCACATTGAAGGCGGTGATATCCTCAATATAAATGAAAAAGTTTTGGCTATCGGTATTTCTCAGCGAACCAGCGCAAACGCTATCGATGTTATCGCAAAGAAGATCTTCTTTAACAGCGAATCAAAGATCGAAACAATCCTTGCGTTTGATATTCCGGTAAGCCGCGCATTCATGCACTTGGATACGGTATTTACCCAGATCGATCACGACAAGTTCACAATCCATCCCGGTATTCTCGGCCCGCTCCGCGTATTCACCATCACCAAAGGTGCTGCAAAAGGCGAGTTGAAGATTGTACAAAATGATACGACGCTCGAAAAAACACTTGCACAGTACACCGGTACCGGCCATGCAGAGCTTATTCAGTGTGCAGGCGGCGACAGGATTGCAGCAGCACGCGAGCAGTGGAACGACGGTTCGAATACGCTGTGTATCAGCCCCGGAACAATCGTTGTATACGAAAGAAACGATGTTACCAATGAGCTTCTCACAAAGCACGGACTGAAGGTTCTGACAATGCCGAGCGCGGAGCTTTCACGCGGACGCGGCGGTCCCCGCTGTATGAGTATGCCGCTTGTACGCGACAACTAAGCCGTACATTGCCATAGAGTGCCGACACGTTCTTTCCCGTTAGATCGGATAAACAGACAGGTGTCGGTCTCTGCTATTTTTGTACCACGGTACTCCATGTAGACTGCGGATTACCGCATTGCTGCTTGGAACGGCTGATATCTTGTCAGTGTTGTGTTGCTTGTCAAATTAAAAAGGCTGTGGTACAATTTTTGCATGGGAAGCGTCTGCATACAGATAAGTATTGAAGGCGTTTCCCATATTATTTCATTACTGGGACTGTCAAAAAACTGAATTTTTTGAACGGTTTCCTTAATTTTTTAAACGCTATTAAATAATAGCAAGGAGTTTTTATGGGTGTGAATCTTTTAGGACGCAGCTTCTTAAAGTTGTTGGATTTCAGCTCAGCAGAAATCAGGTATTTGTTGGATCTTTCAAAAGAATTAAAAAAATTGAAGATGACACATACCCCGCACGATCACTTAAAAGGAAAAAACATCGTATTATTGTTTGAAAAAACTTCAACACGCACACGTTGTTCTTTTGAAGTTGCCGCTATGGATTTAGGTATGGGTTCAACCTTCCTTGATCCTGCAAGCTCTCAGATGGGGCATAAGGAAAGCATCGAAGACACCGCACGGGTTTTGGGTCGTATGTACGACGGTATCGAATACCGCGGATTTAGCCAAGAAATCGTTGAAAAACTGGCAAAATATGCAGGCGTACCGGTTTGGAACGGTTTAACCAATGAATTCCATCCCACTCAGATGCTTGCAGACGTGCTCACCGTTGAAGAGCACTTCGGCCATTTGAAGGGTATCAAACTGACGTTTGTCGGCGATGCACGCAACAACGTTGCTAATTCGCTGATGATTGTATGCGCAAAGATGGGTATGCACTTTACCGCATGCGGCCCCAAGGAGCTGTTCCCCGCAGCCGACCTTGTAAAGACTGCTGAAGCGATTGCAAAGGAAACCGGTGCAACCATTACGCTTACCGATGATGTAGAAAAAGGCTGTAAAAACGCAGACGTATTGTACACCGACATTTGGGTATCGATGGGTGAACCCGACAGCGTATGGGAATCCCGCATTAAGCTGTTGAGCAAGTATCAGGTGAACAAGAAGATGATGGCTCTTGCCAACCACAATGCTATCTTCTTGCACTGCTTGCCTTCATTCCACGACTTGAATACGAAAGTCGGACGCGAAGTGAACGAGAAATTCGGTATTCCTGAAATGGAAGTAAGCAACGAAGTCTTTGAATCTGCACAGTCAAAAGTGTTCGATCAGGCTGAAAACCGCATGCATACTATTAAAGCAGTTATGTATGCAACCTTAAAATAAAGCGAGCGTTACTACGAATATGAAAAAAGAAAGAATTGTTGTAGCGCTTGGCGGAAATGCACTTGGGAATAATCCGCAGGAGCAGCTCGCTTTAGTAAAAGAAACGGCAAAATCGATTGTTGCATTGGCAGAAAGCGGCTATGAAATCGTTATCGGACACGGTAATGGGCCGCAGGTCGGTATGATTAATTTGGCAATGGACTATGCTGCAAATGGAAGTGCGGGAACTCCTGCAATGCCGTTTGCTGAATGCGGCGCCATGAGCCAAGGATATATCGGCTATCACTTGCAGCAGGCAATCGGCGACGAACTGAAACGACGGAATGTTAAACGCGAAGTCGTATGCGTTATCACGCAGGTTTTGGTATCGGAAAACGATCCCGCGTTCACAAACCCCAGTAAGCCTATCGGTATGTTCTATACAAAAGAACAGGCTGATAAAATTAAGGCTGAAAAACCGGATCAGACATTTGTTGAGGATGCAGGCAGAGGCTACCGCCGTGTTGTTCCGTCACCGCAGCCGGTCGCAATTGTCGAACGCCCCGTTATCGAAGAGTTGGTTGCCGCAGGGCATATCGTTATTACTGTCGGAGGCGGCGGTATTCCGGTTCTGCAAAAAGCAGACGGCTTACACGGCGTTGATGCAGTTATCGACAAGGATAAATCCTGTGCAAAACTCGCAGCGGATGTTAAGGCTGATAAACTGGTTATCTTAACGGCGGTTGATCAGGTTTGTATCAATTTTAACAAACCCAATCAGCAGGCTTTAAGCAAACTGAACATTGCCGAGGCAGAAAAATACATTGCCGAAGGGCATTTTGCAAAAGGCAGTATGCTCCCCAAGGTGGAAGCATGTTTACAGTTTGTCCGCAATCACAAAGAAGGACAGGCTGTTATTACCTCATTGGCTAATGCAGGCAATGCGCTGAAAGGCGGTAACAGTACGGTTATTACCGCTAACTAATTTACGGTGCTGCGGATAAATACACGTTATTTACCGCAGCACTGCCGGTATTCCGGTTAGTATGACGTTGTCTTCTAACCGGAGCTTGCATCATATATTGTATAAAAACTGTATAATCATGCAAACCGGCTTTTAAATAAATTGGAGGAAAAAAAATGGGAAAAGATAAAAAAAAGAGGTCATCTCTCTCCGCATTCTCGATTTTGTATATCATTTTGTTTGTATTGGCGATAATCACATGGATTATCCCCGATGTTAAAAGTGCAACACTCGGAACCATCGTTATGGCATCCTACAATGGATTTTCCAATGCGCTTGACGTTTGTTTCTTCGTATTGGTACTCGGCGGTTTCTTGGGTATTGTAACAAAAACCGGTGCTCTTAACGCAGGTATTACTCACCTTGTAAAAAAATTAAAGGGCAATGAGCTTATCCTTATTCCGATTCTGATGACACTGTTCTCAATCGGCGGTACAACGTATGGTATGGCTGAAGAGACGGTTGCTTTCTACGGACTGTTGGCAGCAACGATGGTTGCAGCCGGTTTTGATTCGGTTGTCGGTGCCGCTACGGTATTGCTCGGTGCGGGTGTCGGCGTTCTCGGTTCAACGGTAAACCCCTTTGCAACCGGTATCGCTATTGACAGTATCAACAAAAGTTTTGAAGAACTCGGTATTCAGAGCAGCGTAAATAACGGTATTGTTATTGCATTGGGTATTGTTCTATGGCTTTCATCTCTCATCATTGCATGTGCATTTGTAATGTCCTATGCAAAGAAAGTAAAGAGAGATAAGGGTTCCACCATCCTTTCCTTGCAAGAACAAGAAATCATGAATGCGGAATTCACAAAGAAAGATACGGACGTTGCAGTTGAATATACCGGAAAAATGAAGCTTACAATGGGCATCTTCGCATTCGGTTTCTTCGTGATGATTATTTCCGTCATTCCGTGGGATAAATTCAATGTTACCATATTCCAGGGCTGGTCGTCATTCTTAACCGGTGCTGCAATCGGTGAATGGTGGTTCGGTGAATTGGGTATGTGGTTCTTCATCATCGGTTTGATCATTGCATTTATCAATAGGTTTACCGAAAATGAAATCGTTTCCGCATTTATGGAAGGCGCAAAGGATATCATGAGCGTTGTTCTCGTTATCGCTGTTGCACGCGGTGCTTCCGTATTAATGGGTGAAACCGGTTTGGATAAGTACGTTCTTGAACATGCTTCAAAAGCATTGGAAGGTTTGCCGGCATTTGCATTTGCACCGCTTTCATACATCTTGTATGCCTTGCTGTCATTCGTTATCCCGTCAACCTCAGGTTTGGCAACCGTATCAATGCCGATTATGGGACCGCTTGCACAGAACTTAGGCTACAACCCCGCTGTTATGGTTATGATTTTCTCTGCAGCATCCGGTATCCTGAACCTCTTTACCCCCACGAGCGGTGTTGTTATGGGCGGTCTCGCGAGCGCACGTATCGAATACAGCACATGGCTCAAGTTTGTCGGTAAAGTGCTTGCCGTACTGTTTATCGTCAACCTCGTCGTTCTGACTGTGGGAATGATGGTTCTTTAAAAATAAGCTTTGGGCGTAAAAGTCTGAGACAGTAGGCACCTAAAAATTTAGATTTTTCCGTGCCTATCATATTTAATAACAAAAACGGCCTATTAACCCGTTCGGATTAATAGGCCGTTTTGTATTTATACCTGCCGTTATTGATAAATCTCGATGGTAGCTTTATCCGTCAAAAGAAGTATAATCGGTATATCGATCATATATTCATCGTATAAATCCAGATAACCTACTTCGGTTGATTTTTTTGCCGTTTTCAGAAGAACTCTTTTGATGGACGGCATACATGTCTTGCTTATCAATAATCGGTATTTACTGCTTGCTAAAAATAATTGCAGCATTTCGTTGTCGGTTTTTGAATAATCATCATCTTGCAGCGAACCGACATAAATCGTCATTTTCTTTTTCCCATATTTTGGGATAAGGTCAATATCCTCTGCATTGATTGCTTTGAGTATGTCTTTATCTTTGTAGTTGATATTCATGTCGATTAGGTATCCGGCATTGACTTGATCGTTTATTTTTGTCATTTTTGCACCGAATTGTTCGTATTCTTCCATGTCCGATGTGTTGAACTCAGCAAAAAGATCATCGTAATTGACGGATGGATTCCCCTGCATCGATGCCAACATCTCAATAACTGCCTTTGTGGCAGTGATGCTGATGGTGTTCTGCTCCGTCCCGTCGCTTTTACGGGTAATATGCTGCACGATATCGATACAGCCTGTCAAGCTGAGACAACATAACCCGATACAAATTAATAGTGTTATTTTTTTCATAGAGAACTCCTTCTCTTAATTCTATAAGGAGCTGGAGGGTATGTCAATCAAAAAAATAGGGTGGAGCAGTGCATCCGCATTAGACGTTGGGCCAGCATTGCCGCACTGCTTCTTTAAAGCGGAGACCGCGGTCGAACTCGTTTTTGAACATACCGAAGCTCGTAGCGCCTGGGGAAAATACAACGATTTCTTTTGCTGCAGCATTGTTATTTTGCAGTGCCGGTTCGCATTCTCTGCGGACTGCTTCGAGCAGTGTAGAAAGATCTTGAAAGGGACCGAAGTACGGGGTGCGTTGCGCTTGTAGTAGCGGTATTAATTTATCGGTACCTGTGCCGGCAAGTAAAAACAATGCTTTTGCCTTTTTAAGTTCCGGTGCAAGTGCGGTAAAGTCAAGTTTTTTGTCGGTACCCCCGGTGATGAGAATAACCGGCTTTTCAAAGGCATTCACCGCTGCCGCCGCCGCTTCGGGAATCGTTGCTGCAGAATCATTATAGAATTTGAAGTGTTCCGTTTCGTAAAAAAATTCAAGCCGGTGGGGAATACCACCGTAGCTTTTCATAACGGATGGAATCTGTTGCAGATCGGCGCCGTATAACGCAAGGGCAAGCGAGGCTGCCATGACATTTTGCTTGAGTGCTGCGCCGGGCACTGTAATTCGGGAGGGCAGCAGCAGGCGGTCATCGCCCGGTGTCAGCCGTATGCGAGCTGAACCGTCGGAAGCTATCCATGCACCGGTGAGGTTCGGCGGCAACGGATGTGTACTGTACCAAAAAACCTGTCCGGCTGTTTCCTGCGCAAAAACCTTTCCCCAGCCGTCATCGTAGTTGCAGATTGTGTAATCGGTCTTATCTTGGTTGTGGTAGATAATTTTTTTGTCGGCTACATAGCGTTCCATCGAACCGTACCAGTTTTGATGATCGGGCATAATATGAGTGATAAGTGCTATTTTCGGTTTTAGCTGCGGACGGTGCGCAAGGTCGCCGAGCTGCCAGCTGGAAAGCTCCAACACAACCGGCGTGTCGGCGTGTGTTTCTGTTAAGAAGGTGAGTGGGCTTACCGTGATGTTACCGCCGAGAAATGCCCGTATGCCGCATTGCTGCAGTCCGTAGTACAGCGCGCTGACGGTTGACGATTTTCCTTTACTGCCGGTTACGGCAAGCACCGGCGCATCACTCAGCTGTAAAAAAATCGAGATATCCGTTTCGATGCAGTGTGCTGCAGCAAGGTAGGGATTCCCCTCCAATTTTACGCCGGGATTTTTAATCACCATATCAGCCGTACGGAAATCTTCAATATTGTGGCCGCCGAGAGCAAAACGCACATTAGGATATTGCTGCAATTCTTCAACAGAAGGTGCAAGCTCCTCTTCGGTTTTCATGTCGGTTACGATCACCTCTTTTGCACCGTGTTCTGCAAAAAAACGCGCGGAAGCAAGTCCTCCACCGTTTAATCCAAGTCCCATAATCGTTACCGAAAGCCCTGCAATATCGTTCAAATTCCGTATCATCATTCGGCAATAATATCAAAAAAAAGTATTTAGAAAAGAATGCGTATTTTTGATTAGCATCTGCCAAATGTATCTTTTGGAAAAAATGTGTTCTTAAATTGTCCTCAGCTGCAATTGCCGTGCTTCTCCTTGCCTTGACTATTATACCCTGTAAAGTTAAAATGTTAATATGAGAGATACATTGATAGATAGTGCCGTTCGCAAGATTCCTGATTTTCCTAAGAAGGGAATTTTGTTTTATGATATTACGGGGCTTCTGATAAATCCTGAAGCGTTTCACTATTGTTTGGATAAGCTTACGGGCTTTTATAAGGATGAAAAAATCGATGCGGTTGCAGCGATCGAATCGCGCGGTTTTATTTTTGCGGCTCCCTTTGCAGATAGACTCGGTATCCCGTTGATTCTTATCAGAAAGAAGGGAAAGTTGCCGGGCGATACCTATTCCTGCTCATACGACCTCGAATACGGGCAAGCAACGATCGAAGTGCACACCTCCGATATACAAAAGGGGCAGCGGATATTGCTGCTCGATGATCTGATTGCAACCGGCGGCACGCTGAATGCGGCGCGGAAAATGCTGAATCAGGGCGGCGCCGAGGTGGTCGGTTTTTGCGGCGTTATCGGATTGCCGTTTTTGCACTATGACAAGATTATCGGTGATTTACCGATTAAAACACTGATCGAATACGACAGCGAATAGGGATGAGATTTTAAAATGATTACATTAATTAAAGATATACTGACGCAGAAACCGGACGGGCAGGAGGTTGCCGTCTACGGATGGGTGCGTACCAAACGTGAGACAAAGAACCTCATTTTTATTCAGGTAAACGACGGTTCATGCTTTGCGTCGATTCAGCTCACCTTTGACCGCGATAAGGGGATCGATGCGCAAACCGAAAAAGAATTAAGCAGGATTACGACCGGCGCTTCCATTAAAGCGATCGGAGCATTGATTGAATCTCCCGCATCGGGACAGGCAGTAGAGGTCGCCGCAAAAACGATTTTTGTGTACGGCGAGGCTTCCGGAGAAACCTATCCGTTGCAAAAAAAACGGCATACGTTTGAGTTTTTACGCGACATAGCTCACTTACGCGCCCGTACCAATACGTTCGGAGCGGTTGCCCGTGTACGGAATCAAATGGCTTTTGCCGTGCATAACTTCTTTCAAGAACATGGGTTCCAGTACGTGCATACGCCGCTGATTACCGCCTCCGATTGCGAAGGCGCCGGCGAGATGTTTCAGGTAACTACGCTTAATATGCAGGAGATTATCCGCAAGGCCTTAAAAGATAAAGTTGATCCTGCCACCTTTGCAGTTGATTACAAACAGGACTTCTTTGAACGCGAGGCCTATTTGACAGTTTCCGGTCAGCTGGAAATAGAAACGTATGCAACCGCTCTTTCACGGGTCTATACCTTTGGCCCGACCTTCCGTGCGGAAAACTCAAACACGACGCGGCACCTCTCCGAATTTTGGATGATAGAACCGGAGATGTCGTTTTTCCGGCTTGAGGACAACATGGATTTAGCGGAGAAATTTGTTGTCTATCTCCTTAAATGGGCGTTAACTCATTGCAGAGCCGACCTTGAGTTTTTTAATGCACAGATTAAACCGGGTCTTATCGAAACGCTGGAACACGTGGTGGAGTCCAAGTTTACCCGCATCACCTATACCGATGCGGTGAAGGAACTTGAAAAGCATGCTTCCGAGTTTGAGTTTAAACCGTTCTGGGGTTGCGATCTTCAAAGCGAGCACGAAAAATATTTGACCGAGCAGGTCTTTCAAGGCCCCGTTATCGTAACGGATTATCCCAAGGAAATAAAAGCCTTCTATATGAAGCAAAACGATGACGGTAAAACGGTGCGGGCGATGGATGTGCTGGTGCCGGGACTCGGCGAGATTATCGGCGGTTCCGAACGGGAAGACAACCTTGCCGCGCTGGAAACCCGTATGACCGATCTCGGCCTTGATGTCAAAAACTACTGGTGGTATTTGGATTTGCGCCGCTACGGAACCGTACCGCATTCGGGATTTGGGCTTGGATTTGACCGGCTGCTCCTCTATGTTACCGGTATGGCGAATATCCGCGATGTTATTCCGTATCCGCGGACTCCGAAATCTGCGGAATTTTAACCCCGGTAGCGTGGTGTACCGCAACGCTGCGTACTTATACGGGATGTACCGGTATGCAGCGTACCGGTACATGATGCGTTTGTATGTACCGTACTTACACGTTCCGACCGTAAAACCGGTAGTATGAGTAATCGTTCTTGGAATACCGAGGCGCTTGTGCTGTCGGTTTCTTCTTTTAGCAGCGACCACCGGAACGTGTTGCTCCTTGTGCCGCAGGAGCACGGGTGTACCATTGTACCGGCAACCCTGTTCGGCGGCGCGCGGAGTAAACTGCGGGGGATGGTTTCTACCTATCAGAGCGGGCAAGTCTGGCTCTATTCAAACCCAATAAAAAATTCAAACAAAATTACCGATTTTTCAGTGAGCGCCTACCGGATGGAGCTGCGCGAAAGTTTAGCCCGCAGCTGGTGCGCTGCCGTGTGCAGCGAAATCACGATAAAGACCTGCGGTACGGTGAATTGGCAGCTGGTAAACGCTTTTTTGGATGGGCTGTGCGTTTCCGACGATGAAGGATGCGAGCGCGGGCTCCTGCGCTTTTTATGGCGGCTGTTGCAGACCGCAGGCGTTGCCCCCGATATATTCCACTGCGGCACGTGCGGTATCGAGATTGCACGTAGCGCCGGGGTTGTAACCGGCAGTGCGGAAATTGTAAGCGTCGGTGCGGGGAGCGGCGGCAGGAGTGTAACCAATGCTACGGGGTGGAGGAACAGCGGCACATGCGGCGTCGAGATTGCAGTCGACGCTGAAATTGCGGCAAACGCCGCGTCCTGCCCGGCGGAAACGTGTTGTGCCGTGTATAGCCCCGCAGAGGATGAATGCTTTTGTAGTGCCTGCCGCCGGTTCGATGCCTATACGTTTCCGCTTTCTGCAGAGGCTTTCAGGTATCTGTATGCCGTAACGGAAAAAGCTCCCGGCTATTCACGGCACTTGCCGCTCAGCCCCGCGGCCTATGGGGAGCTCAAGCGGTTCCTCTTCTTCTTAACCGAAAAGATGGCAGGGGCACCGCTCAAAACCTTTCAGATGGGGTATGTGTAATCATAAACACTCGCTTGATTTGCCGGTACGTTACTATGATACATGATCTATCACACAGAAAAATGTTATCTTAGCCCCAAAATTTGTCTTCTGCCGATTGTTGTTCGGCAAAAGTCCATACTTCTTGTATCTTGCCATTTTCTATTTTGAATAAATCGATCCCCGGATCATTGAGCTTATCCGCACCTTTCTCCGCTACGGAAACAACACTTGCAGCAACAAAACACTCGTTACTTGCAGCCCAATTGGTAATAACTTTAAATGTGCCGCCGCTCCTTTTTGCGAATTCTCCTAGACGCTCACCCAACGCCTGTTTCCCTATAATCGTACCTGAAAGCGAACTTTCGCCTCCCATGTGCCATACAACAGTATCGGACATTGTTGCAAAAGCTCCCGCAAAATCGCCCTTTTCCAGTGCATCTCGATAAGCATCAAAGACCTTCATTACTTCATGTTTCATAACATTCCTCCAGTAAATATTTAGAAGTTTCTCACTTCTCTAAGTATTATTATAGCCTTTAGTCTTGATTTTGTAAGTACGAACATTTATAATACATAGTATCAAATATAATACTTGAGAGGTTTTTTACAATGTCGATTTATGATAAGTGTCCTTTCGCTACTACTCAAAGAGTATTGCAAGGAAAATGGGCGATTATAATTTTATATCACCTGAGTACGGGTACAAAAAGGTTTAATGAACTCGAAAGATTAATGCCCACAACAACTCGAACTGTTTTAACAAGACAGCTCCGCCAGCTTGAAAGAGATAAACTAATCGACCGCAAAGTCTTTGCCGAAGTCCCGCCTCATGTTGAATACTCTTTGAGTAAATTGGGAGCTCAGTTTCAAAAAGTATTAGACGAGATTGAGGTTTTTGGTCTGAATTATATCGCCGAATTAAATAAAATACAAAAAGGAAAAAGCGAGTAGATTATGTGTGTTTTACTATATTATACTAATATATGATAAAAAATAATTAAATTTATCAAATTCAAAAATTGTCGCCGTTTTCAATTTATTCATATTTTCTTTGGTTATTTTATATTCATAAATTAAATCAGGATCATCTTTTATTACATCTGAAAAAATAAATTCTAATTTAAAAAAAATCAATTTCAGTATCTTCTGTACATATCAGATTTCCAGTTGTTTTATCAAAACAATGTATTTCTCTCTTATATCTATTAATCCTAAGATTTTCATAATTAAAAGTTACCATTGGATAATACAAACCTTTTCTAACCTTATTTCCAAATAAAATCAAAGTTACATATTTTTTTCCATTATCTTCGTAAAATTCTTCGTATCCATACTCTCGAGGTTTATATTTTTTATTTAATCTGGAAATATGACCGGTTTCATTTACAGTGTTCCAAGATAAAATCTTAGCTTTTTCAAAAATAATATCAAAATAAACTAACTTCTTTTCTTCTGAATCATAAGTCTTAACTTTTATTACAACGTTTCCATTAGTTTGTTTCAGATGGATTTTTGTATCATGCAAATATTTATATATTTTTATGAAATCAGATTTCTCAAAATTTTTTATTATACTCTTATTATATTCACGTAATGCTTTTCGATACTCATCATCATTGTAATCAGATAAATAAATATATTTTAAGAATTTTGATTTTTTTATATTTCCATAAGTTAATAACATTTTTAATCCTTTCTCAATACTTTGCATTGTGCACATAACATTGTTTTAAACGACATTGCAGATTGACCGCAATATCGGCTTTTGATATGGTGTTATGTGTTTTTTCAATTACAGTGAATCAACTTTTTTCTGATGTTCTTCCATAATCGGATCCCAATAATCACGATATTCCTGTTCGTATTGTGTGTTTTTTGCAGAAATCCCATACGCAATCAGTTTTGAAATTAGACAATATCTTAATTCAAAAAGACTTTGTGTTTCTTTCCAATAGCTAAAAACAGATGTGCTGACTCCTTTAATTATGTTTAGCGGTAAATTATCATCCGAATATGCGATTTTATATATTAAAGGCATTTTAACTACATCTGAATAATGCCAATGATATCTATGTACAAAAGGCTTGTTTAAATATCGTTTACCGTTAATATAACACTGAGCCTCATCAATAGGCTCAATTTCCAAAATTTCTATTTCATCAATTGATTTCGGAATATACCAATGAATTTCTACCTGATGATTATTCAACACTTTCCATGTGCTTTGGTTGTCGTCATCGCCATAGTTTTGGAAAAACCAAGCTTTATCGGAGTCAACAACTTCTTTGTCCTTTAAATCCGGCTCTCTTGATCTTGAATAGGTGTAGGTATACTTTGTATAAAAATTAAAGTGATTATCTTCTCTATAACCTTCACTGGAATATGTGTTCTTATCCGGAAGAGACCAGTTTCCGCATTTTAAATATTCTTTTAATTGATTTGCCGTTTTTGGTTTAATAAATTCAAGTTGAAAATGCGATAAGTAACCGCCGAACACCCAACCGTATTCAGCTTTATCGTCTTTCCATTCATAAGGCGAAATTAAAATTTCAAGCCATGGGGCCATAATTTCGTCGATTGTTTCTTCTTTCCCAATAGCAATAATTTTTACAGGTAATCTGTGCGGTAATCCGCAAAGACGATTTGATTTTAAAGACGGATAGCCTCTCACTTTTAATCCTTCTTTTGAATTAACATACATTGTATCAATCACTTTGCCGTTTTCATAAAAATTATTTTTGTCCGCAAAAACCGATGTAATTATTAAAATCAATACTAATAAAGTTAAAAAAAATTGTTTCATATTTTTTTTCTCCAAAATTACGCCGTGTAATGTACACATAACTACTGCTTAGCCTGCATTTGCTGCAAAGAAAATATCGGGTTGAAACAGGTGTATTTTATTCTTTATAGTTATAGAAAACATAATCTGAATATCTATTTTTCAATATCCATTCATCTCTTGCTTTTATGCATTCTTTACATATATATTTTTTTCATATCTTTTCTCTTTAACTACACAACCTCCAAGTATAATATCATTACAATTTGGAAAATGATTTTCCCTAATATTTTCTACATAATCAAGATCAAGGAATTTTATAAGTCCGTATAAGATTGGTATATTATGTTTTTCCATTTTGCATTTATGTATAATACAAAGATGCATATCATTAGCGGAAATAATATTTTTTCTTTATCAATCCATATTAGTTGAGATGCTGTAAATTGTACTAATAGAAATATTATGATACTAATTTCAACTTTCTTCATTCTTTTCTTTTACCCAATCGCCCCAGTGTGGGCGTCTACATATAACTTCTCGTTTAATCTGTATTTGCGGTTTGTCTGCAATGTCAGGTTGAAGCAGGTGTTATTGTGTTATTATTCTATCAGTAAATCAATACCGTAATAGATTTTCGTTTCTCGTATTTGAATAATATCATTTATTTTCCGATCTGAATACTTCAAAATTTTTTCTCTATATTGAGATTTTATTTTTATATCCTCTATTTCTTTTCTTCTTTTAACAGACAAATCAAGAAAGCCTATGTCTTTATCTATTCCTAAAAAATTTCTTTCTAAAAGATTGGCAGCGATTCCAGTTGTTGAACTTCCCGTAAAAGGGTCTAGAATCCATGCATTTTCTTTTGTGGAAGCAAGAATTATTCTTGCAAGTAAAGGTAAAGGTTTTTGAGTTGGATGTTTGCCAAATGCTTTTTCCCATCTTGCGATTGCCGGTAAAGTCCAAATATCCCTCATTTGTGTTCCGCCATTGATTTCTTTCATAAGTTCGTAATTGAAGTAATGTTTTGATTTCTCAGATTTCCTTGCCCATAAAATAAATTCTGTAGAATGTGTAAAATAACGACAACTCAAATTGGGTGGCGGATTTGTTTTTTGCCAAGTTATACAGTTTAGAATTTTATAGCCGATTTCTTTCATAGACTGAGCGATTGAAAAAATGTTGTGAAATGTTCCTGAAACCCAAATTGTTCCAGAATCTGATAATTTTTCTCTGCACAAGGAAAGCCATTTTTTGTTGAATTCGTTATCTGCTTCAAATCCTTTTGATTTGTCCCAGATACCTTTGTTTACAGAAACTTGTTTTCCAGATTTAACAGAAACGCCATCATTACTTAAAAAATAAGGCGGATCTGCAAAAATCATATCAAATTTAAAATCGAATTGAGGCAATATTTCTGTACAATCGGCTTGTACCAATGTGAAATCATGATTTTCTGATTTAAAATATGATTGAAGCATTTATTTGAAAATTTCTTTCATTACACCATTTTCGATATCGGCAATGTTGTAAATTGTATCTAATACATCAAATGTTTCTTCTAAATTATGGCGGGCACTTTTCCAGCCTGAACCATCTGTGAACCAAACAAAAGTTACGCCTTTAATTGTTGCAACTTCATGGGCGAGTGTCTTATAGCTTCTTGAAGTTTCATTAAGTTTCGAACCTCCTGAACCATAAAAGTTTGTTTCGATTACATAAATTTGCTTGTTAGTCTTTACAACATAATCAAAGCGTTTTTCCATTTTTCCTTGATTTGAAATTGCAGATAAATCAGTATTCCACTTTTCTGTAATTTCATGGATGTACATTTCTTTGAAGTAATTTTTATCTTTAATAAAACCTGCTCTTTGAATGTAACTTTCAATCAAGTCTTCCATCAAATGACCGCCACGATTTTTGCGGCCATTTGAATCTAGCCCAATTTCAACACCTGTAACATAATCAAACAGATTGCTTATTAAATGGTTGGCAAGCAAGTCAAACAATCCTGATTTTTCCATAAAATTTACATATTCTTTTGCTGTGTAATTTGCTTTTACAAAATTGAATGAAAAACTTCCGTTTATGTCTATTACAGGAATTTTTGAAGTTCTTACAGCAAGCAAAATCGGAATACATTTTAAAGTTTCAGGATATTTTGTAAGAATTGCTTCGAAATCTGATTTTATATTTTTGGAACCGATAAGAGAATTTAAAATACTAAGTTCAATTTTTATAGAATCCACATTTACGAAAACTTTTTCAAAGTCTATGTAATATGAATAAGTTGCAATACTTTCCCTAAAAGTACGAAACCATAGATTAAAATTACGCTTCATTTGAAGTTTCATTCTCATTGTTTATAGGAAAACGACAATCTCTACAGTAGGATTGAGGTATGATTTTACCATTCCCCATATTCCGATAACCAAAAAGTTCTTCAATCTGAGCTTTACCTATCGCTATTTTTTCACAATTAGGGCATTTTGCATAATCATCTTTTCCGTATGGCATTTTTTATAGTACCTCCAAATAAAAAATTATAAGCAAGCAACTATTAATTCCGTAATTTTACCACGTTCGCTTGCCTTGCTGTTTATCATGCGTGAAGCATTTACTCTATGAATCTGATACGGTCTATATAAATCGTCAAAAAAATTATCTTGAGAATTTACATTTTTGGGATCTGAATTACTAAGCAAAATTTTTGCACCTTTCGCATGAATTTCGTTTACAAAGTTTCCAAGTTCAATCTGTTCTTTATCACCGAATTTTTTTTCTGAATATGCTGTAAAAAATGAAGATTCTGTGAGCGGACGATAGGGAGGATCAATGTAAACAAAGGTATTTGAATCAATAAAATTTTTAGTTTGCTTGTAGTCGCCGGTTCTTATTTCTATATTCTGAAGAACGTCGCTTATGGCAATCAAATTATCTTCATTGCAGATTGCCGGATTTTTATAAACGCCGCTCGGGACATTGAATAAACCTTTCGAATTTACTCTGTAAAGTCCGTTAAAACAGGTTTTGTTTAAGTAAATCATCAAAGCGGCTTTTTCTAAGGAATTTTCTTTAGCTTTTATTAAATCGTTAAATCTTTCTCGTTTTTTAAAATAAGTTGTTTTTCTTTCTTCTTGAGTCTGTTTCTGATATTGGTTTTGCCAATTTGAAAGCAAATTAATTAAGTCCTCTGGAGCATTTTTTATTTGATGATAACAGTTTGTCAGTTCAGGATTTATGTCATTTATTAAAATTTCTTTTGGGCGAAATTTTAAAAGTACATCAAATAAAACTGCCCCGCCACCAACAAAAGGTTCACAATATTTTTCAATCTTTTGAGGATAAAAATTCCCTATTTCGGAAAGCAGCTGACTTTTTCCACCTGCCCATTTCAGAAAAGGCTTTACATCTGTAATCGTACTTCTCATTTCTTTAATATAGCAAATTTTTGGATGTTTTTCTATAGCTTCTTTGTTTTCTCTTTTCAAGAGGAGGTTACCTCACTTTCTCCCATAATAGTCATGTCTCTCTCGGCGGTTCACTGCATAGCAGTATCACAGTAACATTCGCTTAACCTGCATTTGTACCTTTGCCGACGCGCTTAGCGGCGGCAAAGTTGGCACGAAAGTTGCATAAAAAAAGGGAGCCGTAGGCGACCGTCCAAGCAACTTCCGTGCCAAAACAAATGTCAGGTTGAAGCAGATGTTAGCTGATGGCTACTTAACTGTCCAAAAACTATTAAGGGTATGATTCGAATTCTGCCTTTCATCAATAAACAATTTATCATAATAATTATGAATATCATCCCATGTCATATTTTGTCTGATAGCACCATCTGGATTTAACCACATACAATTCATAAGATTATCAAAAACACATTCACATGTCCGCCTTGGGAAATTACTTAATAATGAGTTATAGAACGTATCGGTTGTTTGATAATGATGAGTATGTATAAATGGCTGCCATGTTTTTCTAAGTTCATCTTCTTTTTTGATATCTATTATTTCTATTTGTTCCAAATTTCTTTCTTCACTATTTCCCCATGCTTCTTTAAGCATTCCTATTGCTTCAATGTCTGATAGTGGGGCACTGTATCCAAATATCGTAACAATATACGCTTTCCTTAAATAATGTTTTAATACATTCCAAGAATCACGAGTATACAAATCACTATTATAATTTTTTTGCTTGATAGGATAAAGTAATTTTATTGGTTTCAATGGCTGACCACATACACTACATAAATTTGTAATTAATCCACCACGCTTATGCTCTTCACATAAACCAACTGCAACATTGCCATGTAAGAATGATAGTTCAGGTAGATTATCCGTGAATCGTAATGCTCTTTGGTATGCTTGCAAAAGTAATGGATCCCAATTAAATGTTGCAACTAAATCTTTCGATCTAAGTGAAAGTAATAATAAATCATATATAGTCGGCTCATTCGGTATTTTTAAATTACTAAAGTATTCATATATTGTGCTTTCAACTTCTAACTTGACATCACTCAATTCAGGTCTATCATATAATTCAGTATATATATCTTCAATATTGTCTGATTTTGTCTTTAAATCTACTCCTTTTATTAATTTTTCGAGGCAAAGCTTCTTTAGAAATCCATTCATAACACTGATTTTATTGTTGTTTAAATCACCATTTGGAATTGTGGCTACTGATGCACCAGCTCCAAGAATTACTATATGAGGTCTATTTTTCATTAGTTTCTCGTATTTCTCAATTTCTTCTTTTTTCATAATTTATCCTCTACCTCGAAAGTATTCAGCTAACATTCGCTTAACCTGCATTTGTGGCTTTGCCGGCGCGTAAAGCGGCGGCAAAGTTGGCGCAAAAGTTGCATAAAAAAGGGAGCTGCAACAGCAGCGACCGCCAAAGCAACTTTCGTGCCAAAACAAATGAGGTTGAGCGGGTGTTAGATTTTTATTTTTAAATATTAAAATCCAACCACTATGGTGTCGTCTTCTGCATCCCCTTCATATACAGTGTACAGTATCTCTTTTTTTAATCCGAAATAGGCAGATGAGCCAATTTCCCATTCAACTGCACTACCATCAACTGTTTCAACTTTCAGTTCTACTCCTTCTAAAATTTTACTACCAGATGTTACACTTATATTAGTTGTTTGATTAGTACATTTCACTTTACTTGCATTAAATTGAATCGTTATTTCTTTTTTATCCTTCTCAGAATAATCTAATTTAATTTCATTTAAATTATTTGCATCGGAAACTTTAACATTATACCACAAATAATTAAATTCATATAATTGCTCAATATTTTTTATTTTCCATACAGCAACTTTATCAGAGGGAATATTTTTAGGAGTGAACTCCAACCCGTCCTGTTCAAGAACTTCAGAGTTTTTTTCTATCTCGCTATCATCCTTTTTACATATAACTTTTGTATCATCAAAAACTATTTTTAACTTTGCTGGGATTTTCAGAGTATAACTTACATTGATGGTATTTCCTTCTGCATCATTTTTTGAAATCTTATACCATATACCGGAAGATGTGGCATTTTCTATTTTCTTACCAATCATCCATTTATCAACGATCTTCCCAGTGGGAATATTTATTGCAGTAAACCACACCACAGCACCTTCAGCAACCATCATATCACTTGGTATCTCTGCATTATTACTGCCATCAAAACACTTTATCTTTGTTTTGTCAAATTTTATTACTATAGTATTCGGATTGCTTGAATTGCCTGAACCAGCGGGATTTTGACATCCTGTTATCACAAGTACTGCACTAATTATTAAAACTAATGCGCCAATTATTGAAACTACTTTCCTCTGTTTCATGTCAACCTTCCTTTCGCAATGTCTTTTTCCATTGCGAGTTCTATTTCTCAGTCGAATGCCTGTTTCGATTGATTCTGTGCTCGCTTGCCTCTAGGCAGGTCAATCTAACATCTTTTCGGCCCTTCCTCATAATATCATACGAACGCCCCATCTGTAAGCTAAACTGTTACAAGATAAGAAATTAAATTTTTCTTCCATAATAAACACCGGAACACATCATCAACAACCAGATTAGGCCTATCTTCGCTAAATGGGATAAAGGCGAATCGGTGTACTTGAGGAAACACCCATTGCCATGCCCACGCTTTACCTGCAGCGGGATATTTTTTTGCAAGGGCAGAGGGAAGATTAAAGTTTCTCTATATATTTATCTCTGCGTCAGGGGTGTTGATTTTTTTCCACGTTATATAATCTTTTTTGACTTTCATATCTTTTAGCTTATTCCATGCCTCTAAAGCATCTTCTCTTGTTGCATTTTTTTCATTTGCCAGATAATCACTGATGAAGTTATTAAATTTACAGGATGGAATTTGAGGAAGCTTTCCTTCCGTTTTGTTTAACCGAATGTATTCACAAATGACATCATTATACGTTATTTTTTCACCATGAGAAAGTTTGACTTCAATCCATCGATTAAGCCAATATTTTGCCCCTGATTTCGGTTTTAATCCTCGAACTCGTTTATCCATTTCACTATGTATGAATTCCCATGTTTCTTTTTTGTTGCTAAAATTTTCAACATAAGTATGACTATTCAATATGTCTCTATTCCGGCTTTTACTCCGATAACAATTCTTTTTATTCACCGTTCCGGTTTCCAAAAACTGAATAATCATCTCTTCAAGCTGATCCTTTCGTATTTTTGAATCAAAAGGAATTTCAAGCGATTTTGCTAATGCTTTGAGTTCACTCATGTACCAATATTTATTCTCAAATGCTTGTATTGTCATAGAGCTTTTTTCTTATGTACCGTGATTATTGTATAACTGTATGCATTAACAGTTATCATACTATCATCAATACTGATATCCTGATTTCTGTGCACGCCGCGTCCGGCTAACACCCCATTACTGCACCGTAACTTCTGCGGTGATTGGTTCCGTCAAGGAACGTATTTTTTCGGTGCTCAACGGTATGTTGATCATTTCGGAGGGAATCATGCGGGCAATCCGTTTTGTTGCAAGCACCGTGTTGCCCGATTTTACCGATACGATTGAGTTTTGGTAGATGGCATCCACCCGCATGGACAGGTTCACCCCGTCGGGCATGTGCGTCAACACCTTGCGCGGCATCACATAGCGGATACCTTTGCCGAGCGTACAGGGAACGGAAGCCGAATCGGTCAGCGCGCCGAGCGCGTACAGTCCTGCGTGTTTACCGGCGATTCTGCTTTCCCGTGTTACAAAATCGACGATGTCGTGTACATGCAGCACATTACCGCAGGCGAATATTCCCGGTATCTCTGTTTGCATCGCGCTGTCAACCATCGGTCCGTTGGTAATCGGGTCGAGTGTGACACCGGCTTTTACCGAAAGTTCGTTTTCAGGGATCAGACCTACCGAAAGGAGGAGTGTGTCGCAGGGATAATATGTTTGTGTGCCTTCAATTTCGTTAAAATGCGAATCGATTTGCGAAACGGTAACGCCTGCCAACCGGTTCTTTCCGTGGATAAAGCTGATATTATGGCTTAACAAAAGCGGTATACCGTAATCCTCCAAACATTGGGCGATATTCCGGTTGAGTCCGCTCGAAAAAGGCATAATCTCTACGACGGCTTTTACCTTTGCACCTTCGAGTGTCATGCGCCGCGCCATAATCAATCCGATGTCGCCGGAGCCGTAAATGACAACCTCGCGCCCCATGCGGCAGCCTTCCATGTTCATCATCCGCTGTGCCATGCCCGCAGTATATACACCCGCCGGACGGTACCCTTTTACGGCAATCGCGCCCGCAGTGCGTTCGCGGCAACCCATCGCAAGCACAACGGCTCCGGCCTGTATGGTTTTAAGCCCGTCCATCCCTGCCGCAGTGATAAGCCGCTCCGGCGAAATATCGAGTACCATTGTATTCAGCATTACCTGAATATCCGTTTGTGCAGTCTGCATAATAAAGCGCTGCGCATATTCCGGCCCGGTCAGTTCTTCTTTAAATTCATGCAAGCCGAAGCCGGCGTGGATACATTGATTGAGGATGCCGCCCAATTCGCGGTCGCGTTCGATAATCAAAATTTTTTTTACGCCGGTTTCCCGCGCGGCGAGGGCTGCTGCCAAACCTGCGGGGCCGCCCCCGATCACTACAACATCATATTTCATCATGCTCTTTTTCCATTTAAGATTTTGAGGAATTACCGCTGCGGATTTCACTCTCTGCGGTGTTCTTTAACCTTCCCAATACGATCTCCGTACCCTTGTCCGATTTGGCGATGTTTTCCATCGGCAGCTGTAATTCCCTGCTGAGGATTTCCAAAACGCGCGGCGTACAAAAGCCTCCTTGACAGCGTCCGGTTCCGGGACGTACCCGCCGCTTAACACCGTCAACGGTACGCGCTCCGGCAGGACGGCGGATTGCTTCGATGATTTCCGCCTCCGTTACCGTTTCGCAGCGGCAGATGATCCGTCCGTAGAGCGGATTTTCCGCAATCAGGGCTGCCCGCTCTTCGTTGGAAAGGGCGGAAAACTGACTGATACCTTTCCGTGCAGTAACAACCTGCGGCTTTTTTATCAGCTCCGCTCCTGCATATTGCAAAAGCTCCACAACGTATTCGGCAATTGCCGGCGCCGAGCTCAATCCGGGAGATTCGATACCTCCGGCGTGAATAAATCCCTTTGCATGCTTTGAAGCATAGATCATAAAGTCGCCGGTACTTGGACGGGCGCGCACACCGGTAAAGGTGCGTATGGTTTTTCGGAAGTCGAGCGCCGGTACCGATTTTTTTGCGGAACTGTCAATCTTGTTCAGACCGGCAAGCGTTGTCGAAGTATCCTCGCGGTCGTCAACGTCCTGTGCCGTCGGTCCTGCCAAAAGGTTGTTATCATAGGTGGGAGTTACCAGAACACCCTTGCCCATTTTGGTCGGCGCCTGAAAGATAACGTGATGCACCAGATCGCCGCATACCTTATCCAACACACGGTACTCACCTTTGCGGGGATTGATAGTGTAATCGCAATCGCCGATCATCGCGGCAATCTTATCCGCGTAGAGTCCTGCGGCATTGATAACATACCGCGCGGTAAAAACTCCCTGCGATGTCGTTACGGAAAAAGTATGTTCTTGCACCAACGTTTGTGCAGTTACAGCGTGAACGGCGGTATCCTGTGTTGGCGCATGTTGAATATCCTCATCTATTTTTTGTATGCCGGTTACCTCGGCATTGCATATCAGCTCAACGCCGTTTTCTACCGCATTTTCGATAAAGGCATACGTCATCCCAAAGGGACACACGATACCGGCAGTCCCGCAAAATAGTGCTCCCTTCGTCTCGGGCGAAAGGTTCGGCTCTTCCGCTAAAGTCTTTTCCCTATCCCAGATCTCAAGCTCCGGCACACCGTTTGCAATGCCCCGTTCATAGAGCTTTTTAACTTCCTCCATATCTTCATCGGAGAAAGCAACAACTAACGAACCTATCTGCTTAAAATGAAATTGCAGCTGCGGCGCAAGGCGGCGGATCAATTCATTTCCGCGTACATTGAGGCGGGCTTTTAATGTGCCCGGTTTTGCGTCAAAGCCTCCGTGCACAATAGCGCTGTTTGCCTTGGAGGAACCTTCGCAAACTTCCGAATGTTTTTCGAGCAGAGCAATGCTCAGCCGGTACTGCGACAACTCGCGTGCAATAGCACACCCGACAACACCCCCGCCGATTATAATCACATCATACATGAGTTAGTTTTCCCAGTTCATGGCACGTCTTATCGCCTTTTGCCAACCGGCATAGCGCTGTGTCCGCGCCGCTTCGTCCATTTGAACGGTGAATGCGCGGCCTACTGCCCAGTTGCGTTTAATTTCTTCCATATCTTTCCAGAAGCCGACTGCCAGTCCCGCCAAGTACGCAGCGCCGAGTGCGGTTGTTTCCAGCACCTGCGGACGGTGCACCGGTACGTTCAAAATATCGGCTTGGAACTGCATCAAAAAATTATTGACCGCCGCGCCTCCGTCTACTTTCAGCGCCTTGAGCATAATGCCGGAATCTTTTTCCATTGCGGAAAGGACATCCCGTGTCCCGTAGGCAATCGACTCAAGGGTGGCGCGGACAATGTGTTCACGCTTAGCGCCGCGGCTTAAGCCCACAATCGCACCCCGCGCATACATATCCCAATACGGAGCGCCGAGACCGGTAAAGGCGGGCACAACGTATACGCCGTTGGTATCTTCTACCCGCTCTGCGTAATACTCCGTTTCGGCGGCGTCGTACACCAGTCTTAACTGATCCCGCAGCCATTGCACGGCTGCTCCCGCTACGAAGATACTTCCTTCAAGCGCGTAAGTTACCGTGTCTTCGATGCCCCACGCAATGGTCGTTAACAACCCGTTCTGCGAGATAATCGGCGCAGTGCCGGTGTTCATCAGCATAAAGCACCCGGTGCCGTAAGTGTTCTTCGCCATGCCTGCTTCGAAGCATGCTTGTCCGAACAGCGCCGCCTGCTGATCTCCCGCGGCTCCTGCAATGGGGATGTCGGCGCCGCCGAAGGTGCGTTCATCGGTTTTGCCATACACGCAGCTTGACGGTTTTACCTCCGGCAGCATTGAACGCGGAATATTCAGTTCCGTCAGAATTTCATCATCCCATTGCAGGGTGTTGATATTGAACAGCATGGTGCGGGATGCGTTGCTGTAGTCGGTAACGTGTACCTTGCTGCGGGTTAAATTCCAGATGAGCCACGTGTCGATATTCCCGAATAACAGTTCTCCCCGTTCCGCCCGCTCGCGTGCTCCCGCTACATTATCAAGTATCCATTTTATTTTCGTGCCGGAAAAATAGGCGTCGACAATTAGCCCTGTCTTTTTCCGTATCGTATCCGTCCATCCCTTTGCTTTGAGTTCGTCGCAGATTGAAGCGGTACGGCGGCACTGCCACACAATCGCATTGTATACGGGCTTTCCGGTATTCTTATCCCACACGACGGTGGTTTCGCGTTGATTGGTAATGCCGATTGCCGCAACCTCATCGGGGCGCGTTCCGGTTTCTTCCAATACTTGCCGGGCAACACCGCTCTGAGTTCCCCAAATTTCCATGGCATCGTGTTCCACCCATCCGGACTTAGGAAAAATCTGAGTAAACTCTTGTTGTGCAGTAGCGATAATCGTACCGGCTTTATCAAATAAAATAGCACGGGAACTCGTTGTTCCCTGATCAAACGATAAAATATATTTTTTCATGCTATGATATACTATAAAGCGGTTCAGGCAATTATGCAAGTTCAAGGATGCATACCAGCCTTACCGGATAAAAATGTTGCCCCCTCTTGACTTAAAATCTCAATTGAATTTGTATATGTAATAAACAGGAATGGAGCATTTAGAGTGTTAAAAAACAGAGATCTTAGATTTTTCAGCATTTCCTGTCAGAGTCTGAGCGGAGGTAATTATGAATGAATTTAACGGCGTGGCCGATACGATGCTGATACCGATGGCTGCGCGGATCTATGCGTCTAAACATTTTCCTGAATATTTTTATGATGAAACGGCTTTGTCGTTGGAATCAAAAATTCCGGCGGGAACATTTGAGCGGATTTGGAAATCATCGTCTCAATATACGATGCTGGCTTCGGTCGCTCGCTATTATAATTTTGACGAGATGATAAAAAATTTTTATGCCAAGCATGAAAAATGTAATATCATTAATCTTGGAGCCGGATTGGAAACTGCCGCGTTTAGATTACCTGAAATCAAAGCTCCGTTTTACGAAATTGACTTACCCGAAGTGATAGCGTTGCGTAAAAATATTTTGAATACGAGAGAAAACGAAATGCTGATCGATGCGGATATTTTTAAGCTGGAGTGGACGGATGGTATTGACACTTCTATCCCGTCCTTGTTGATTGTATCCGGCGTCTTTCAGTATTTCCGCGAAGAAAAAGTGCTGGCTTTTTTATCCGCGATTAAGGAGCGCTTCCCGAAGGGGGAAGTAATTTTTGATGCGACAAATGCAATCGGTATAAAGTATGCCAATAAGTATGTACAAAAAACAGGTAACACTTCGGCGCAGATGTATTTTTATGTAGATGACGGTTCTGCCTTTGCACAAAAATGCGGCATGGAACTCATAGAACAGCGTTCCTTTTATACTACCGCACGGAAGATGTTAAAGCGTAAATTAAAGCTGTATACCCGTATCGCGATGAAAGTGTGTGACGATGGGGGCAGAACCATTATTCTGCATTTAAAACTGAATTAAGCGGATACGGTAATGACTTCCTTATAAAATAAACCGATAGACTTGCCGGTTTATGGGTATCCACAAACTTTAAGCTTTCCTCTTGTTCAATTAGAAAAAGTATGCGATAATAAAAAGCAAATGGCTGTTAGTGTAAGACTCCCGGATATTTTGCGCACTTATGCTTTGCGTTTTAATAGTCCATTTGTGGGGATTAGCGAATTAACCGATTATTTACGAAAGTATGCTCAAAGAAATATAGCTGAAAAGCCGGATCTTGCTTCTTTCATTGATATATCGGAAACAAGATTGGTAACGGAACTGGAAGCTCTTGAATCGGAAGGAAAAGTAGAGCTTATTGACGATAAACGGAAGGGTAAAGTTGTCTTTGTTCCGTTCTATTTCCTCGATAAGGTAACCCGTCAATACGAGACGATTCGGGAAAAGCCGGAATTGCCTTTTCCGCTTGCCAGCGCGATACCGCAGAATTTTTCCAAACGGTTTCTTCGTTATATCAGGATTAATACCGATTTTACCGAACTGCAGCCGGAAGCTGAAAACAATACCTTTCTGTATCAACTTATGTTTCCGGATGACACACCTCCGCTTATCTTCCCGGGGAATTTTTCTACCGATCAGATGCTTGATCTTGCGATTGCAAAATTACGCTTCTTTTTTCAGAAGGATGAATTACGGGATTTTATTCAAAAGAAGTTGATAACAGCAAACCCCGGAAAAGAATATTCCATTAGAAAGTTTATTCTTACGATTCAAGCCCATTCTTCCGAAGCCATGTATACGTTGAAAAAATCAGGCGATGTATATTTGTATTGGAGCTATCTTTGCTCGGTTGTAAAACAGGAATTTTCGAAGAAAACCGAAAAAATGAGCGATGAAATCACCATTTTGCAGGCTATCTTTATTATTGAATACCTGAATAACTATTACCGGAATAAGACGCAGCAGTCGCTTCAACGGGAAACTGCACTAAAGAATCTTGATTTGGCACTTCAAAAGCCTCCATATTATTTTAATAAGGCTGCCATTGTTAATTTTAAAGATTCCCGCGGGGTACCGCTGCTCGGGCAATATAGTCAAGAGGATCTTGAAGAATATATACAGGAAAAAACTGCTGCTGACGGCGATACTAATTTACCCGACCTTCTTAGCTTCAAAACTCCTGATGGCGAGCGGTATTATATCATGTTGGATAAAACGGTGCCATTGATTATCTCACTGGTAAACGATAACCGGAAAAAATTACGGGATGTTTGCTTAAAGAAATGGTATCAACAACTGATACGGTTTGAACAATCCGATGCGATGCACACCGATTCGGCGTTTAATCAGTTATTAAAGACCTTATGTGCGGAATACGTACCGGTATTGTATGCATTACTAGGGGCCCCGTTTATTCCTATGCTTTCAGCCGACAAACGTATTACGGAACATCAGGCTGCAGAAATTCGGAGAATATTTTCCCGTGACCGGTTATTGTCCTATACCGACTTATTTATGATGAACAGGCAAGAACTTTTAACCGATGCAAAAATTCTTTTGCCTTTCTGGTATACGATTCCTATTTTATCTTCTATCATCGCTTTTTTTATGCGCCCCAAGAAGTCTCGTCACACTGCTCGGTCGGGAAATTCTAAGTCAGGATCTTTACCGCAGCAGCCGGGAACCACGAATAAAAAAGTTTCACCGCGGGAAATTGCGAGCGAACTGCAGGCTGAATTTATTCCTGAAAATAAAAGTCTACAGGATTGCATTATTGAACAGCTCGATTTGTGGAATACGATTATCGATCCGGTAATTAGAAAGCAAAATACCGAGGATGTGAACTCTTTTATCAGAGATCAAGTAAAGATAGCGCATAAGACGCAGTCTTTTTTAAAATTAACTTCCGATCGTATTCGTAATCTGGCGGATGCAATTGTCAGTACGCCCGGTTTGGCAAAAGTAAAAAATAAAGGGGCACTAAGACTTTATACGGAATATTATATCTTATGGCTTGTGCTGCATTCTGTATAAGAAAAGAATGCATATCCTCTATTCGATAGCGTTCTTTTTTTGTATCTTAACAATGTCTGAACTGATAAATACCGGTTAACCGGTAAATAGCTCAGTTCATATTTTATGGAGGAAATTGGTATGGCTGTACTACATTTAAATCAGGAAAATTTTGATAAGACAATCAATGATGCTGAAACGGCATTGGTAGATTTTTGGGCACCGTGGTGCGGGCCTTGTAAGATGCTTGGTCCCGTTTTTGAAGAAGCGGAGAAGGAAGTTAACGGAAAAGCCGTTCTTGCGAAGGTCAATGTAGACGAACAGCAAGACCTTGCAGTAAGATTCGGCGTTACCAGTATTCCGACGCTTATCCTTTTTAAAAATGGAAAAGAAGTTAAACGCTCTCTCGGATTTATTGATAAAGCAAAAATACTGGCGTTGCTCTAACAAGCAGGCAATCAACATACCCCGATGGATGCAAAGTCGGGGTATTTTCCCCTCCGCATCAATAAGAACATATTTTAGGAACTGCTGACCGGTCGAGCGGTTTCATCTTACGGAACGCCGGTCTTTAGATACCCGCCTTATATACCCGTTTTAACGAAAGCGTTTTTTTTGTTTCCAATGATACCCTTGCAATAATACCGCAGAATAGTGCTTCTCCGGTTTCCGGTATGTTGAAGGTTTGCGGGGTAAGTGTGAGGCTTCGGGCTACAGCAGCTTCAATAGAGCTGCCGATGATCGAATGGAATGCCCCTATCATACCTGCATCGGTAATGTAACCGGTACCGCCTGTGAGGATACGTTCATCGGCGGTTTGCGTATGGGTATGAGAGCCGAACACACAGGAAACACGCCCGTCAAGATAATACGCGAGCGCCTCTTTTTCCTGTACCGATTCCGCATGGAAATCCACCATAACTATGCCGCCAGCCTGTTCCGCTAATAAACGGTCAGCCGTTTGGAAGGGACAATCGATTGGGCGCATATTTTCCCTTCCTTGGATATTCAGTACCGTCAACGTCCCTTGAGGTTTACGCACGGCGATGATGCCGCTACCCGGCGCAAGCGGGTAGTTTGCAGGGCGCAGTATCCGTGGTTCCTGTCCGAAACCGGCTCGCAAATCAAACCGCTCCATACTGTGATTCCCGCCGGTAATCACATCAACTCCGGCAGCAAATAACCGCTCGGCTTGTTCCAATTCTATGCCGGAGCCTTTCGCCGCATTTTCTCCGTTTACGATTATAAAATCAAGTTTTTCAGCTTTGAGCAGCTCCGGTATCACTCGTACTGCAATATCGACACCGAGTGTTCCGCAAATATCTCCGCCGAAAAAAAGAGTCAGTTCATCACCCATTACGCAATCTACCGCTTAAACACATCGTACACTTTTTTGAGGGCGGCGGCGAGGGCGTCGATGTCTTCCTGCGTGTTGTAGATGCCGAGGCTTGCGCGGCAGCAGGAGTTGATACCCATGTAGTCCATTAGCGGCTGCGTGCAGTGGTGTCCGCTTCTGACCATAACGCCTTGCTCATCCAGAATATACGCAGTGTCGTGCGAATGGACGTCTTTGACGTTAAAGGCGACGGTTGGTACCCGCCGCTGCGCATCCGTATAGTACGCTTCTACAAAGTCGAGGCTTTTTAAGGCGGTTAAGAGTGAGCGGTGCAATCCTTCCACATAGCTATGCAATTCTTCAAGTCCGAGCTTTTTCAAAAAGTCGATACTCAACTGTAAAGAATGAATTGCAGCGGCATCTAAGGTACCGCCTTCGTACTTTGCACCGCCCGCTTTAAATTCGCTGGTTTGCTCGCCGACATAATCAATCATGCTGCCGCCGTAAAGGAAGGGCGGCATTTTTTCGATCAGTGTGCGCTTGGCATACAGCACTCCGGCGCCGAACTCTGCATAGAGCTTGTGCCCCGAAAACGCGAGAAAGTCGCAATCCCATGCCGCAACATCATGCGGAAAGTGCGCGATGGACTGAGCCGCATCGATAACGGCGACGGCGCCGTGCTTATGCGCTTCCGTGATAATCTCTTGTACCGGAAAGACAACGCCGGTGGTATTGACGGCGGCGGTTACCGCTACAATCTTGGTGCGGCTGCCGAGCAGGGTTTTAAAACCCGCCATGTCGAAGTTGCCGTGCTCATCAAGGTAAACATACCGCAGCGCGGCGCCGGTTTTCCGCGCAACGAACTGCCACGGAATAAGGTTTGCGTGATGGTTGGCAATTGCAATGATTATTTCATCGCCGGCGTGAAGCTGCTCTAATCCGTAGCAGTATGCAATGATATTGAGCGATTCAGTCGCATTCTTGGTAAAAATGACCTCGCCGGAATCGTCGGCGCCGATAAAATCGCTTACCGCAGTGCGGGCGGCTTCAATCAACGCGGAAGATTCCATCGCAAGGGTATGGGAGCCGCGTCCTGCATTTCCGTTGCTGCGGGTGTAGTACGCCTGTACGCCGTCGAGCACTGCCTGCGGACGCTGCGCAGTTGCGGCAGCATCCAAATAGTGAATATTCCGATTTTGTAGCAACGGGAAGTATTGCTTATACATGTGCCGCTCCCATTTTGCCTTGAGCACTGTCTGACGCCGCTGTTTCGGTGCCGGATATTGCTGTTCCGGTTTTTGATGCTGCAGCCGTTTTATCCGCTTGCGCCTGAATCTGCGTTGATAGGCGTGCATCAAATTCCTCGTTCAGCCGGTTCCGTATTGCCTCATCAGGAATACTGTTAAAAACGGGGCGGAATGCAGCGTCGATAATCAGTTTTTTTGCGCTGAGTTCGTCGAAGCCGCGGCTCATTAAATAGTAGAGTTTTTCTTTATCGATGGCGGCAAAGCTCGCGGCATGCTCTCCGATAACGTCATCCTCATCGCAGAAGATGGTCGGGATACTCGTACCGGCGGCATTTTTATCAAGCATGATACTGTTATCCGCAAAGCGGGCGACAGAGGCTGAGCAGCCCTTATTCAAGAAAATATTGCCGCGGAAAACCTTATGAGCCTCGTTTTTCAGCGCGCCGCGGGCTTTTATCTCCGACAGCGTGCTCTTGCCGTTGATAATCAGATTATGTTCAAGATCCATCCGGCGCGTTTTATCGACAAAGTACAGCGGGAAGATATACACTTCCGCCCAATCTTCCTGCATATAGGAAGAATAGGACACACCGCTTTTTTGCGAACCGAGCTGTATGTCGTGAACGGTTACCCGTGCTCTTTCGCCGACATCCATCCGCACCGTTTCAAAGTTGAGCGCGGTGTCTGCAAAGTTTTGAATTTTGATAATCTCGACTGCGGCATGTTTCCCGACACGGATACTGATAAGTCCGTTCCGATACGATTGCAGCGCGGGGGATTTTTCGTCGGTATCGAAGTAGAGGATGAGCCGCGCCGCAGCGTTATCCGCTATGTCGATATAGCTCCGGTCAAACAACACGGAATGAGCCGCGTCAACGGTGAAGCGTACGAAAAAGTCCTGCATCGCTTCGGGTCTGTTCTTAGCGTATTCAGCTTTATCAGCTTCAATTTTGAGGTAAAAACCGCTGTTCCGCTTTGCCTGCACCTCATCGGTAAAACGTTTCCCCAGTCCGCAGTTTTTTTCGCGCGGAGACTTTTCGGTGTTGAATATTTTTGCAACCTGCTCCGCACTGCATGTTTTGAGGAAGTCTTCAATCGGCAGATACTGCGCGGTTTTAGATTCCGTATGAAAAAAGATACCGGAAAAAGGAGCCGCCGGTACATCCTGTATATGGTAATCGAGCCGTTTAAAATAGTTGTCGTTTCTCATCAGCCTATCGTCCCCTCCAGCTCAATGGAAATAAGGTTATTCAGCTCGACGGCATATTCGAGCGGAAGCTCTTTGGAGATCGGTTCGACAAAGCCTTTGATAATCAAGGATTTAGCCGTCGCTTCGTCGAGGCCGCGCTGCATTAGGTACAGAATCATCGAATCGCTAATGCGTCCGATCTTCGCTTCGTGTCCGATGTCGGCATCGTCGGTATGGTTTTCGATAATCGGGATGGTGTCGGTGCGGGACTCGTTATCCAGCATCAGGGATTCGCATTCGGCGAGCGCTTTCGCGCCGGTTGCTTCTTTACCGATAACCAGCAAACCGCGGTAGTTTGATTCGCCGCCGTTTTTCGCAATGGAGCGCGAGTGCATTTCGGACACGGTGTTCTTACCGATATGGACGGTTTTAGTACCGGTGTCGAGACACTGCCCCGCGGAAGCGAAGGTAACGCCGGTAAACTCGGAGCGCGAGCGGTCTCCCTTCAAAATACTCATAGGATAGAGCATTGTTACGCGCGAGCCGAACGAGCCGGACACCCATTCGATAGCGCCGTCTTCTTCTACGATTGCCCGTTTGGTGTTCAGGTTGTAGAGGTTGCGCGACCAGTTTTCAATAGTGGAATAGCGCATGGTCGCCTTTTTGCCGACATACAGCTCGACGGCGCCCGCGTGGAGCGCATTTTTATAGTACTTAGGTGCGCTGCATCCTTCGATAAAGTGCAGATAAGCGCCTTCATCG